>JAJRUR010000183.1 GCA_024277695.1 Bacteroidota bacterium
CCCGTCCAATATCGCCATCGTCAAATACTGGGGAAAACGACCGATACAGTTACCCCAAAATCCCAATATATCGCTTACCCTCGATCGGGCACATACGATCACCAAACTCAGTTATCAAGCTAAAAAGGACAAAAATCGGCGCATCAGCTTGACTTTTAGATTGGATGGACAGGCGATGGACTCATTTTCCGAAAGGATCATAAAATATTTTGAGCAATTGGTGCCGATATTTCCATTTATCGATCAGTTGCATTTCGATATAGATTCGTCGAACTCATTTCCGCACTCCTCCGGTATCGCATCCTCAGCCTCAGCCATGAGTGCCTTGGCATTGTGCCTTTGTACGCTTGAGCATCGACTGTTCGGTTCATTGGGTGAGGAAGAATCTTTTAGAGAAAAAGCATCTTTTGTCGCTCGACTCGGATCAGGAAGCGCAGCTCGATCAGTCTATGCAGGAGCTGCAATCTGGGGTAAAACTATTGATGTCCAGGGTAGTACAGACGAAGCAGCTTTAGGCATCCAACAGTTTTTGCACCCAAGCTTTTTGACGGCCAAAGATCGCATTATGATCATCAGTGAGCAAGCCAAAGCCGTATCTAGTAGCGTAGGTCATGCACTGATGGACCAAAATCCCTATGCTCCTACACGATATACCCTCGCTAAGTCACGTATCTATCTACTCCTCAATGCCTTGCGGACTGGTGATTGGAAACAATTCGGTACCATCTGCGAACAAGAAGCTCTCGATCTCCACGCTCTTATGATGAGTTCATCACCTTCCTATATCTTGATGATGCCCAATACCCTCAAAATGATTCAGCGCATCCGACAGTTCCGCCAATCTACAGGACTGTCCATATACTTTACTTTGGATGCCGGACCCAATGTCCATGTCATCTATCCGACATCCGAAGCTGAAGCTATCGAGAACTTTATGGATGATCATCTTGTTAAGCTATGCGAAAGAGGTCAATATATCCAAGATGCCGTAGGTGCAGGTCCTGTTCAGATAAAATAATAAATAATTTATAAAAAATGTATCGTACTATTCTCTATAAGCTCTCCTTTTTGTTTATTTTCATTTTTCTAAATTCTACCAATACATTGGAAGCACAAAAAGCTCATGTAAATAACCCGGCTTTCGCAGCCAAAATCAATTCGATGATCCATCATACTGTCGATCTGATCGATGTCGATCAGCTCCAATCCGAATACGACAAGTATTATATCATCGATACAAGAAAAAAAGAAGAATACGACTTGAGTCATTTGCCCAATGCTGCACTGTATTATTATAAAATCGATGATAAAAGTTTAGAACAGATCCCCAAGGATAAGCCCATAGTTGTATATTGTTCTATTGGCGTACGCAGCGAACTGCTGGGAGAAAGACTCAAGAAAAAAGGGTATACCGTATATAATCTCTATGGAGGACTCTTCGAATGGGCAAATCGAGATAATCAAGTCGTATTTTGTGATAAAAATAATCAAGAACAAGTCACCAATACCATCCACCAATACAACTTCGTTTGGGGAAAATGGATGGATAATAAAAACTATAAAAAGAAAGGAATGATTATTTTATAGTTTAAGGTCTATTGGAGTTTGAAATTAGGAGCTATGTCAGACAAAACCCTCGATAAGAAAATAATTGAAGCATATAAAGTAGTCAGAAAGCGAGATAAAATTAAATCACATCTCAAAGGGTTAGAGAGCAAAATCAAGGCTAAGAAAAAAGACCAGGTACAACTCCTCAAAATACTCGATCGAGAATATCAGGATATCGATCGACTCGATAAAATATCTGTACAATCGCTTTTTGCAAAAATATTGGGCAAACTGGAAGACCAATTGGAGATCGAACGACAAGAATTCCTTCATGCCTACCTCCAATATGATAGCAGCCTCAAAACTATGCAGGCACTTCTCTATGAAAAACAAGTCCTAGAAGATTTGCTGGCCAAATCTCCAAGTAAGCACGCCGAACTAAAAACACTCCTGCAACAAAAAAAGAATGCACTAAAAATACAACGAGGAAAGCACTACCATGAGATCATGCTCGCCGAAAATTCAATACTGAAACACCGACAAAGGATTACCGAACTACAAGAAGCTATCCGAGCCGCAAATAATTGTTCTGTCGCTCTCTATAAAATATTGGGCAAGCTCAAAAATGTTACCTCCTGGGGCCTCATAGAATACTACGGCAAAGGTAGTCTGTCCAGCTATAAGAAAAAGATGTTTATACGTAATGCAAAAAAGCAAATCGTCGATATAAAAAAACTACTCGACAAATTAGAAACCGAACTCAGGGATGTTGAACGGAATCAAACGCTACACTACAGGCCGTTTATCTATGCATTTACAGACTTTGTTAATGATTTTTACGACGCACTGATTACGGATTGGATTATCCAAAAAAAACTGCACAACTCCCTCCACACCCTCCAGAACGTAGCCGACAAAGTAGAACGTATCACAGCCATTTTAAAACACGAAATCGTACAGACCGAAGAGCTAATAAAGACTGAAGAAAAGACTTTGGAAGAATTGCTGATCCATTCAGCTATTCGGTAGTAGGCTCATACTGTCATTGATATAATATACTCAAGTTTCGGTAGTTAAAATCAATGGACAGCGGTTATATAAATCCACTTTGTTGAAAAATTTGCTATGCATTACTATGATAAATATTTATTCGAATGGATAGATGGAAAAAAACGGAGAACAGGTCGTAGCTGTAATATGCATTCATTTGTATGCCAAAACTGCGTGGAGTTGCTTGTAATGCATTACAAAGCATTTAGCCTAAATTCTAAACTTTACATTTTTCTTTAATATGATGAAA
>JAJRUR010000184.1 GCA_024277695.1 Bacteroidota bacterium
CATCCGCTGTCGTAGCCCATCCGGTATAAGCCAACATGACCGGCATCATCAATACCATCAGAGCTATGGGCAAAATCATATTATGCATCTTAGGAGTGACACCGGTTTTGGTCTGCACTGAAGTAAGCTCCTCAGAAACCATCGGAGTAGCATCATCCCACAGTAGCTTTCCGGTAGCCGTCCGTGCTTCAGCCTTTTTCATAGGACCAAAATCACGATTTGTCATAATGATATAAAATACCAGCATCAATGCCAGCATAGGATAAAAATTGAACAGAATACTCTTCATCAATACGCCGAATGGTGCATCATAACCTTGAACCAACAAAAGACCCATAATAAATGCCCCCCAAGCATTGAACGGAATCAATATGCACACAGGAGCCGAGCTGCTATCCGCTATGTAAGCCAATTTTTCGCGCGATATTCTCAGGCGATCAAAAATAGGACGAAATAATGTACCGACTGTCAGTACTGATATCGAAGACTCTACAAATATAATGACTCCCGTAAGCATAGCCACTCGCTGGACTTTACGTGATCGATTACCTTCTTTTGAAGACAACTTCTGCTCCAGATAATGGATAAAGGCCTGTACCCCGCCCGATCGCTGAATAAATACAATGATAGCACCGACCAATGCACTAAACATAATCGTACGGGTACTACCTGCATCTTTAAATACATCCACTAGCGCCTGTATAGTCGCAAGGGAGCCAGTCAGAGGATTCCAAGAAGAAAGCACCATCCAACCCAACCAGATACCTGCGAGTAAAGATACATAGACCTGTTTGGTCTTGATCGCCAAAACAATAGCTACCAAAGGGGGTATGAGTGACCAAAATCCATAGGATTCCATCCGATTTTATTTAGGCTTTATTATCGAATACCGTGCATCAATTTTTTAATAATAGGATACATCAAAATAGAAAATATTCCCAATATGATAGGAATAGCAGTCAGTATCCAGAAAAAATTAGTCATTCCATATTGGTCAGCTACAGTATCAATATTTTCTCCAAAGATACCGGCCAATTTCATCCCAATCGCGACAGCTATATACCACATCGCAAACATAAAGGCTATCATCCGTCCCGGCACCAGTTTGCTCACATAAGATAAGGCTACCGGTGATAGGCACAATTCTCCCAGCGTATGAAACAAATAAACCAACACAAGCCACACTACACTCACCGAAGCCGTTTTTGCCCCTATGGGTATATCAGCCGAACCTATAGCCACACAAGCCATACCGATACCCAACAAAAACAGACCCAAGGCATATTTTACATTGGCGTTGGGATTGTATTTGCTCTCCCACCACTTAGAAAATAGCGGCGCAAATGCAATAATAAAAAGCGAATTGAGTACCCCAAACCACGATGCGGGTATTTCGGCGATATCTTTTGCAAATTCTGTCTTGAGCATCCAAAGTGCAATAGCCCAAATAATCAAAAAACTCAAAGAGAGAAATACATTGGATAGAGGATATTTGCTAAAGGTCTGTTTGAAAAGTTTAGTCAACACCCAAGTGATGATGGCCAATGGAATTATGGTCATCATCGAATTGACAATTTTAAAAGTCATCGCTGCAGAGCCTTCCAAGACCCTTTCTGTATAGTCCCTTGCAAAAATAGTCAATGAACCGGGAGCCTGTTCAAAAATACCCCAGAAAAAAATAGTCAAAAAAGCAAAAAACATCACTGCCAACATTCGGTCACGTGTGATCTTAGAATATTTAGTCAATCGATAAAATACTAAAAATAAAAAAATGGCAAATGCAGTCAAAATTGTAACGGTCGCACCGGGTAAGCCAAAGAGCATCCAGCCCAAAATATCATTGGCCCCTCCGCTTATCTTAGAAACCGGATCATTGATAATCCAGATCAATCCTAGAGCTCCTGCTAAAAATGCCAACACTAACTGCCAGCTCGTAAATGGATTACGTATATCTCCATCATCAGCAAATTCTTCTGCTACCTTTTTCTCAGGTTTGAGCCCAACACTACCAAATATATTCTGCGCAAACCAAAACTGTAACAGACAGAATAACATAAAAATCCCGGCTAAGCCAAAACCCCATCGCCAGCCAACCTTCTCTCCCAAATAACCACAAAGCAAGATACCCAAAAATGCCCCCGCATTGACCCCCATATAAAAAATCGTGTAGGCCCCGTCCTTTTTTTCATCATGCCCCTCATACATCTTAGAGATAATAGAGGTCATATTGGGTTTGAAAAATCCACTACCAAAAACCAATAAAGTCAGACCCATATACACAAAAAACTTTGTCTCCAATGCCATACTTGCATGCCCCAGTGTCATCAAAAGAGCTCCGATGACCACCGCCCAGCGATACCCAACTATCTTATCAGCAAAATATCCACCAATCAATGTAGATAAATATACCAAAGATGTATATGTCCCAAATATAGCCAAGGCATGCTCACGTGGCCATCCCCATCCGCCATCCATCAAAGATGCCGTAAAAAACATCACGAGCAACGCTCGCATCCCATAGTATGAAAATCGCTCCCACATCTCTGTAAAAAACAATACAAACAATCCCGTAGGATGACCGAGTACGTTCGTCTTAAAAAAATCTGCTTTAGAATTCATCAATTTTTGATTATAGTAGTGTTTATAAAAAAATAATATTTCTATTTCCTTTCGCGAGGTCTGATCACTAAGCGATCATAAAAAAACAATGCCAAAATGGTTACAACGCCTATACCCACTATGACATACCATATCCTATTCGGCTGATAAGTATCCCATACAAATTGGGTCATCTCATTTTGAGTCATTTGCAACTTTTGGGATGCCAGTTCAAAATAATCATTCTTAGAAAAACTATCTCCAATCTCCGGCATAGAAATATTGCGACGCGCCATCTCCCTCTGCAACAAACTCAACTTGTCCGACCACGCTTGATAAAGATTGCCGGAAACAAAAGTTGTAAAAAAATTACCGGCAAATACAGGTAAAAAATAAGTCCCCATATATAGCGCTTCTTTTCCCTTTGGTGAAATCAATGCTATGAACGACGAAAACGTCGGATTGGTCATCATCTCTCCAATCGCAAAAATGATGATACCAAGTATCGTGTACAGACCATTACCCGTATAAAATGTGAGCCCTATCCCTATCGCAGCTATTATAAATCCTGTAATCATCGCGCTTACATGACGCATCTTCAATACAAAATAAGATACAAGCATCTGCAGTAAAATAATAGCGCCGGCATCAATATTGATCAGCATTTCAGGGTTAATGGATTTACCACCTCCACTCATAAAACTAGCCAGTGCAGGAGAAACACTCGCTATCGAATCATGTAAAGCTGCCGTATTAATCCAGTCATCGATAAATGTAGGCAGTGTATAAAACAATTGATTAAACATAGTCCAAAATCCTACCATGATGACCAAGAGTACCGTCAATCGAATATCCATGACCGCCTCCTTGATATTGCTTAAAGAATTTTTTATCGCTTGGACTAATCCCTCATCCGTCTTTACTCTATCTTTTTCTTTATAAAAAAATAATACTATGAGTAAATTAATAAATATTACTGCTGCTGCTTGGATAAAAACAATTTTCCATCCGTATTGTGTCCTCAATGTCGAAGAAAAGGCCGGACCAATAAACCCTCCAATATTTACCATCATATAAAAAATACCAAAGCCCAAAGTCGAATTGGATTTGTCGGTATTTTTGGTTACTATGGCAGAGGCTACAGGCTTAAACATCGCCGCACCAACAGCCACATACAAAAAAACCAAAAATACGGATGTATAACTGCTGACTTCACCCATAAAATAATAGCCCGACATCAACATCAAATATGCTATAATCAAAGAGAGCTTGTATCCTATCTTATCCGCAATAACTCCTGTAAATAATGGTAATAAATATAAAATAGCCGTCACAATACCCATAATCTGCCCCTTCTCTGTATGACTAAATCCCAAAGCACCCTCATCCGTAGATCCGGTAAGGTAAAGTGCCAATACCGCAAATAGACCATACCACGCCCACCGCTCAAATAACTCCATAAAACTAGCCACCCAAAAGCCCTTATTGTACGAGGCCATTACTTGTCCGAAGGTTTTATTTTCTTTACTCATGCAAATAGAAAATTTTATTATGATTACATAAATACTCCATCCTTATTATGTCTCTGCTATACCGTATCCGCTAACTCAAAACCCTCTGCCTCATCATATATGTCTCGCTCTTCATCTTCTACGCCGTGTGTAAGACTTTCTAACCTAGGTCGTATCAATAGAACTAACAATCCCAGGACTACACAAAAAACTGCTATACCTGTAAATATTGCATATTCGCCCAAACTCTCTGACCACTCACCGAGCAAGCCTGCCAACTTACTCCCAAATCCTGTCATCGCAAAGTACACACCCATCATGATCGAGGCATACTTGGCAGGTGCCAATTTTGTAATAAAAGAAAGCGCTACAGGAGACAAGCACAATTCGCCTATGGTATGAAACAAATACGCCAGTACTAACCAATACATTGCTGAAGATCCCGTAGCCTCAAACTGAGCCGTAGCTCCAGTCATAAAGAAAAAACCCGCTCCCATAATGATCAAACCAAGCATCATCTTAAATAATGAAGATGCCAGACGACCGTTGAGCTTGCGTTTTGCCCAATAATTGGCCACAAGAGTACCCAAAAATATGATAAACAACGCATTGAGCGACTGAAACCAAGATGCCGGAACCTCCCAACCCATCAGCATCCGATTCGTTTTCTCTTTGGTGTATATATTCATCAGTCCTCCGGCTTGCTCAAATGCCCCCCAAAATACGATCACCAAAACAAATGAGATAAGCAATACTATAATTCTGTCCTTTTCCACTTTGGTCAATGGCTTGTTATATAATGCCTGGTCTTCTTCGTCCTGAGAACTGCCTAGATAGTTACCCACATTTGTCAAATGCTTCTGCCCTGCCAAATATTGAACCATCCCCAAAAACATACCGATTCCCGCCAAACCAAAGCCATAATGCCACCCATATACCTCTCCTACATATCCCACGATTATGCTAGAAAGAAAAGCTCCCAAATTAATCCCGATATAAAATATAGTAAATCCCTTGTCTCTTCGGATATCTCCTTTTTTATATAACCCACCTACCATAGTAGAAATATTGGGCTTAAGCATACCTACTCCACATACGATCAACACCAAACCTAAATAAAATGCCCACATCTGCTCTACAGCTAGTATACTATGACCGGCAACCAATAAAATCCCTCCATACAATACAGCTCTCTTCTGACCCAAAAACTTGTCCGCTATAATCCCTCCGGGGATAGACATCACATATACCATCATCGTGTACCATCCATACAAAGCCAGCGCCTCACCATTGGTCCATCCCAGACCCGGATTTGCCTCTGTTGTCTTGGACACGAGGTACAGCACTAGTATAGCCCGCATACCGTAATATGAAAACCGCTCCCACATCTCCGTAAAAAATAACACAAAAAGCCCTTTTGGATGTCCAAAAAATAAATCTTCTTCTCGATGAAGTACTCCTGAATTCATAGCTAATTATTTTTGTAAATATCGAACTGAATAATAGTTGCTTAATTTTAAGCGTCTAAATATATCATTTTTGCTCATCTAATGGTAATATCCAACAATTTTTGACATACTTTTCACGAAGTTGCACCAAATATATTATTTTTAAATACGCCATATATCTTACAAAACATCTATAAACATTAGTGATAAAATTGTATAATTGGATAAATCTAATATTTTTAGTATATTGTACCGCTTTCAAATAATCAATTTCTATCACAAAAACTCTACACCATGTTTCCTACAAATTTTTACATGTACCTTATCGCTGCCCTCATCCCACTCATCGTCGGGGCTA
>JAJRUR010000185.1 GCA_024277695.1 Bacteroidota bacterium
ACCTAGAGAAGTTTGGGCTTTTATACCTAATGAAAATATACAACAATATAAAACACAAATAATGTACCTACTCTTCATAGTGCTCAATAGTTATTTAGTGAGGTAAATATAGTATAAAAAAAAGCAATATAAACAAAATAGTAGTAAATTCTCCATTGATTTCTTTTTTGATCTATTCCAGCAGATCAGGCCTTCGGTCTTTTGTACGTTGCATGGATTGGTCTAGTAGCCATTGATTGATTTTGGCTTGGTGTCCGGAGCGTAGGATATCCGGTACCTCCACTCCTTTGTACTCAGCCGGACGTGTATAAACCGGTGGCGCCAACAATCCGTCTTGGAATGAATCAGATAGTGCACTACTGGCATCACCTAAAACGCCGGGAATCAATCGAACTACAGAATCTACAAGGACCATCGCAGGCAGTTCACCTCCTGAGAGTACATAATCTCCTATACTGATCTCTAAAGTGACATAAAGTTGTCTGATGCGCTCATCGATCCCTTTGTAATGTCCACAGATGAGCAACAAATTTTGGGATAGAGACAGTCTATTGGCCGTAGCCTGTTGATATCTATGACCATCCGGAGTCAGATAGATAATTTCGTCATAAGATCGTTCTAGGAGTAAGGCATCTATACAAGTCCCCAGAGGCTCGGGCATCAAGACCATGCCTGCACTCCCACCATAAGGGTGATCATCTATTTGACGATATCTACCCTTGCCATAGTGTCTAAGATCATGAATATGTATCTCCACCGAGCCGGATTCTTTTGCTCGACGAATGATAGAATGATCCAGTGGGCCGGTAAGTAGTTCGGGGATGGCTGATATGATGTCAAAGCGCATAGATTACCCTTTAGTATCAACGAAGTATTTATAAAAGTAAGGAATGGTTTCGATACCTTTATAAAAATTGAAGAGGCCATACGACTCGTTGGGTGAGTGGATATTATCTTCATTGAGTCCGAAACCCATCAAAACGGTTTTGACCTCAAGTACTTCTTCGAAAAGGGCTACGATCGGTATGCTACCCCCTGCACGGGCAGGAATCGGCTTTTTGCCAAAGCTTTTTTCCATCGCCATAGCAGCTGCTTGATATGCCTTGGAGTCTGTGGGAGTCTCAGCAGGAGCACCACCATGATGGGCTGTTACGGATACTTGGACACCCGGAGGGGCAAGGGATTTGAAATATTCGGCAAATATTCGACTTATCCTTTCATGGTCTTGATGGGGAACTAAGCGCATACTTATTTTGGCGTACGCCTTGGAGGGCAAAACTGTTTTTGCTCCCTCCCCTGTATATCCTCCCCAGATTCCGTTGACATCAAGCGTGGGTCGAATAGCTGCTCGTTCTAAAGTAGTATAACCCTCCTCTCCATAGACTGATTCGATACCCAGATCAGCTGCATAAGCTTCCTGATCAAATGGTGCTTCGTTGAGTTCGATACGTTCTTGATTGGTCAGTTCTTTGACGTGATCATAAAAGCCCGGTATCGTAATCCGACGTTGATCATCATGCAGTTGTGCAATCATTTTACATAAGATATTGCAGGGATTGGCTACAGCTCCACCAAATGTACCGGAGTGCAGATCTCGATTAGGTCCGGTAAGTTCGACCTCCATATAGCTCATCCCCCTGAGTCCTACGGTGATCGATGGCACATCATTGGCGATAATGGATGTATCACTGATCAGAATCACATCACAACTCAGCTGTTCTTTTCGCTCTCGAATAAAGTCCTCCAGATGTTCTGATCCGACTTCTTCCTCACCTTCGAGCATAAACTTGACATTGCAAGGGAGTTCGTCGGTGGCGACCATTGCCTCGAAGGCTTTGATGTGCATATAGAGCTGTCCTTTATCATCACAAGCTCCTCGCGCAAAGATGCGATCGTTCTTGATCACCGGATCAAAAGGAGGCGAATCCCAAAGCTCTAGTGGATCAGGTGGTTGGACATCGTAGTGTCCATAGACCAGAACTGTAGGAAGATTTTGGTTTATTATTTTTTCGGCATATACTATCGGATGTCCTTTGGTAGGAATGATCTCTACTAGGTCAGCACCCGCAGACCGCAGCTTATCTTGTAACCATTCTGCCGCTTTGATCATATCGGCTTGGTGTGCAGGATTGGCACTGACGGATGGTATGCGTAGTAGATCAAGAAGTTCTTCTAAGTATCTTGAGCGATGCTGTTGATGATATTTTTGTGTCTGATGCATTATGCTAATTTGTTTAGTTGATATTTTTGTAGTAGGATTTGAGTATTTCGATCAAACGATTTTGATTGATATTAAATTCTATTTTGCCATCTTTTGAAAAAGAAATCTGGCCGGTTTCCTCGGATACTATAATGGCTGAAGCCGAACTTTGTTCCGTGACCCCAATACCTGCTCGATGTCGAATGCCATATCGGCGAGGAATATCCTTATTTTCCGAAAGAGGAAGGATACATCCTGCTGCAGTGATCCTGTCTCTATGGATGATAACCGCTCCGTCATGCAGCGCATTATTTTTAAAAAAAATAGACTCTAGTAGTGCGGAACTCAGGCTAGCATCCAAGGGTACACCCGACTTGCTCCATTCGAGTGTATCGATACCGTCAGATAATACGATGAGTGCACCGGTCTTTGACTTGGAAAACTCTGTTACCGATTTGGCGATAGCTTGTAGGTATTGTTGGCGGGCACTACCATCGACAAAATCACGGCTCATGATTTTATTGAGAAACTTAGACCTACCTCTGAGGGTCGTATTGCCGATATAAAGTAAAAACCTACGGACTTCCGGTTGAAAAATGATGATCAAGAGCAAGACCCCTACACCTATGATTTTGCCCAAAATAAGCGATAATAAGGTCATATGGAGCATATCTACCAAACGCCATATCAGATATAGAATGATCGCCCCTACAAAAATATTGAAGGCCATAGTGCCTCGCAATAACTTGTACACCATATAGAGAAGATAGGCCACGATCAACCAATCGAGCACATCCCAAATCTGAATCGTCAAAAATCCAATATCTATCTCCATAAAAGATCTGCAAATTAAGCATTTTCATCCAAATATAGCGCTACGTCGGGTGGAGAATGCATCATAAACTCTCCCAATCTATATTTAAAAATAAAAAATGTGTAGTTTTGATAGCTTTTTTAATCCTCAAGTATGAAACAATTTTTGCTTTTTCTTATGATTGTGACGAGTTATAGTCTCGTCGGTCAAAAAGTGACTGTCAACGATGACGGAGAAAAAATCGTACAATACGATGACGGATCCTGGCGCAAATACCATCCCTCCGATTCGATTTATGAGACCAAGGGGGATTCCGGGCAAAACATTCGCTTACAGGATTCGTGGCTCGAAAAAGAAGAAAATGATATGCCTTTGAGTCAAGTCGAACTGCTCAAAGCGGCTCAAGAACGGATCAATACACTCAGTCTCAAGACCAAATTTGAGCGAGAACGCTATCAAAATATTCAAGCAAGACGTATCTACTTGGAAGACAATTACAAGCGGGCTAAAACTAATCGAGACAATGAAGACCCAGCATATCTGGAAAAATTAAGGACCGAACTCGCTGAAGCTAAAGTCAAAGAGAAGCAAGCTGCAAAAACTTTTAAGAGAGCCCTGAAGAAGTCAAAAAAAGCATTGGATGTCTTGCATCTGATCCCCGAAGAGCAGATAGCTTGGTACTTAAAAGAAACAAAAAACCAAAAACCCGATGCGCACTCGGATCAAAATCCCTTGTCAGAAAGTTCTGAGAGTGAGAAACTCATAATACCCAAGGTTCTGCCGATCAAAGGATCCCAGCAGCCGGGCTATTTTAGTTTAGATGCCGAGCCATATCGAGATCCGCTGATATATCCGCCAACCGAGCAAAATTGTATAGTGATAGAGTCCATAGATGATTTTACAGGACAAAAGCGCAAGGATACACAGCGTGCACACTATTTTGACTTCAGCTATGACCGGATGCTTCCTCACCTTAAAGGTGTCCCTTTTTTGCAGTGCTATGCCAATCTGACCAATATGTCGGGCTATACATTTATCCATCTCGAAATAATTGTTAATAATCCGAATGCTTCGAGAAACTTTGGTAGTATAGAGAAGGATGCCCAAATCACATTTTACTTGCTCAATGGCCAATCCATCACACTCAATAATCGACGTACGGATAACGGTCGCATAGATCCCTTGAAGAAGACGACCAGCTATATCATCCAATTGGCTATCGATAAGGCAGTAGAAAAAGAACTCAAAAACGGGCTGGTGGATCAAATGCGAATAGTATGGTCCAAAGGATATGAAGAATATCAGATATACAATATGGACTTTTTTAGACAGCAAATAAAATGTCTCCGCGATGGTTCCCGAGTCAAGTAAACAGGTATTGGGTCTGGAGATGCCTACGGATCCTCGTTGGACGGATTTGGTAAAAATATCTATAGAAGATATATTGACCGATCATGCATATTGCGAACAAAAAGCGGCCACGTACTGTATTTCGTTGATTCAGATGTATCCAGACAAAATAGAACTTGTAGAGGCTCTTTCTCCTATAGTGACAGAAGAATGGGGGCACTTCAGGTTGGTTTTGGGAGAATTGAAGAAGCGAAATTTGACACTAGGACATCAGCGCAAGGACGAATATATCCAACGCCTAAAGGCTTTTGAGCGCAAGGGAGGCAGCCGCGACCAACGCCTAGTCGAAAAATTACTAATTTGTGCCTTGATTGAAGCGCGCAGTTGTGAGCGATTCAGATTGCTTTCTCTCGGTCTGGCAGAAGAAAACCTAAGTCGTTTTTATCATCGTTTTATGATTTCTGAAGCCGGTCATTATCGGTGCTTTTTGGATTTGGCAATATTGTACGGAGATGAACGGGAGGTGAAAAAACGATGGCAAGAGTATCTGGATTATGAGGCGGAATTTCTGAAAACATTTAAACCGCGAGGTGACAGGATGCATTAAAGGCAATAGTCCGCACCTAAAGACCTGCATGATCAACTGCTGCACATCCCATTTGGCTTGGGCAGAAGCGGAAGCATCACCAAGCCAAAATTATAGTTTACTCTTCATCTTCCGGTTTTTTACCTAACAGTCTATCGAAGGTTTTAGAATAACGCAAACCTACTCCAACTTCTATTTTACGACTTCCCAGTTCTAGATCGGATAGTTGATAGACCCTGACTTTGAACCGTCCATCGGAGGTGATGTTATATTCAAATTTGAAATCATTGGCGACATACGAGCCGTTGACTCCTTGGCTATTGATAAAATATGCCCCACCGGTGAGCAAAATTTTTCCTTCAAAAAGTCCTATCTCCGGATTGACTTGATAGATTTCGTCATTTTGATTGGCGATGATATCGCGGTATTGGCGATAGTTAAACTGAAGATTAAAATCCGACACGAAAGATATGTCCGTAATCGCATCACTAAGCAATTGGGAGATATACTGGGATAGTTGGCTAGTAATGAAGTCTGTAACTGTATTGAAGGCATTTTCAGTATTGATAATAGAAGATACCAAATTGGTCTCCGGCAAAAATCCACCTGTCAATAGTAGTCCGAATACTTGCATATTGAGCAAATTGGGTTCTGACTGCAACGAGTTTACTTTGGCAGTAATATAGTTCCCCAGTTGTCCGGACGGCAAATTTGGAAATTGGAGGTCAAAATTGATATTGGGTTTGAGCAGAGGACCGTCGATCAACATAATCACTTTGACACGTTGATTTCTTCTAGCTTCATCTCGCAACTGACTATTGGCATTGGTGGGAAAAAATTCTTCCACAAAAGTATAAATCGATGTACTGGTGACATAATCTGCCGTAATATCCATCTGTGCATTAAAAGGATCACCTGTCCATCGTATGGTTCCTCCCCTATTTACTGCAAACCTGCGCGGAACAAAATCCTGATAACTATATATATAGTCACCGGATTGGACTATATAGTCTCCATAAATATTAAAATCACCGGAACGATTCATCAATATTTTGAAATTTCCATTTCCTCGACCTGTAATGACATTGCTCTCCTGCTCATCCATAATTATTTTTATCTCCGACCTACTATCGACATCCAGATCCATGTGGATATTAACTCCTTTAATTTTTAATCGCTCTGCGCGTTCTTCTGCCTCTTTTTGACGGCCAATTTGATGATCGAATGCTACAAAACTGACTTCCTCATCCCGGATGGACTCCTCAAGTGGTATAAATAGTTTCGTCCCTGTAGTGGGTTTTCCTTCTATCCGAATATTAGGTGCATCTATCAAACCATCAAATCGCACATCCATCTCTCCGATAGCATGCCCATAATATGCCTCTCCATGGTACTTATCTGTATCTAAGGCCAAAAAATGTTGGCCATGTACGGACACATCCAAGCCGATATCACGCATCAGATTATGTGTCAATCCTCCGGTCACTTGTGCGCGATTTCCATATTTGTCGATCAATTCTCCACCGGTCACGTCCAATAGATTTGAACTGATTTTGACTTGAGCATCACTCGTCTTGTAGGTAGTTCCCAGATAGATCACTTTGGTCTCTACCCCTTTGAGTTTGCCCAAACCATTCATCTGTAGATTACTCATAGGACCGTTGATATTCAGCTTGACATCTACATGACCTTTCGTGTTTTCAACTCCCTCTCCTATCCAATACTCCACCATTTTGGCCGGGTAGTTATCCAATATTATTTGTACATCCAACATATCTGCTGTGGCAGCCGGCTTACCGAATCCTCTAGGAATGAATACACCTGATGCTGTCAAATCTTTTTCTACATCGTCTATCACTAGATTTATATCTATGGGCATCTTGATTCCTCGCATCTGAGTAGTGATGTCGAGAAGTCCATAATAGTCTCGATTGATCCACAAACTGTCCATATGTACATTCGCTTCAAAATTTTCCAATTCAAAAACATTATCGTTTTTGACTTTAAACTCAAATGGCCCTTCAAAAGTCAACTTGTCATATACCCATAAGTCATTGAGAAGATCCAAGTCAAAGTTTTTTGTGCCGATTTCGACACCTTGGTCATCCTGTGTATTGAAATAAAAATATTCTTTACCATTGGTCAAAAAGACCTTTTCCGATCGAATAAAATTTTTGCTAAAAAGAGTTTTATTGTCCGGGTCTATGTGCCAGAGTTCGTTTAAAATGGCCAAATCTTGAGCATCTAGTCTCAAACCAAAATGCTCGCCTTCTAGAAAGATCCTACCTCCAATATTGAGATTTTCGATGACTTGCTCCAAACCTCCCGTATTGAGATTAAAATATAGACTGTCCGCAGTGAGTCTTTGCTCAAAGTTGAAGGATTTAGCTACGTATTTATCAGCATAAACTATGCGATCTACAGCCAAATCTGCAGTAAGCACTCCATCTGCTTGCTCGCTGTTGACTCCTAGCCCAAAAAATTCGATGTCCTCCATTTTCAAATAATCCGTATAACTCGTCCATCTAAGATATCCTTCATCATCATAATATGATCCATCGACTTGAAAATCTCTAATCGTGTCGAGTGGCAGATGTAGTGCAGTAGTCAAACCTTTGGAGTTTTTTATATTCAGATAAAAATCAAAGTGCTGATCAGCTTGAGCTATGCCATCTAGATATGATCTCATACCAAGGCGTTTATAAAAGTCTGCATAATTTTTTTCTAATAATCGGAGCAGGGTAATATGCATCTTATCAAGCAAAAACCGGCCTTCCATATTCAGATATAATACATCACTATCCACTTCCAAAGTTTTTTCTTGACCTGATGTAAAAGTAGATATCAAATGTACCGTATCAAACGCAAAAGAAGCCGTATCATCCAGCATAAGCTGAAAGTCTGAAAAAACAAAATCACCATCCATCTCTTCAAGGCTCAAATTCGTAGCATTAAAGTCTGCCTTACCCTTGATGACTATCTGCCGATCCGTCAGATGGAGTTTCCTCAAATCGATACGGACAATATCTGCCGTAAAGTCATAGGAAGGAGAGTCTGTCGAAAAGTCAAGGGACCCCGAAAAATCAAAATTGAGATTTGGGTCATCGATTTTTATACGACCATCCAAAACACCTTCTTGGACATTTCCTTTTAGACGGATGTCTCGATACAGATAGTCTTTATATGTAAAATCCGTAATGCGCGCGTCAATCAGTGCTTGCGCACTTTGGCGGGTCAGACCACGACCGTCTTTAATAATGATCTCTCCGCTAAACTTGCCTAGATCCTGATTTGCTGTCCACGCTCCCAAATCAAAGCCCGTCAGATGCATAGTCCCTGTGTACTTGGCAAGTTCAAAAGAATTAGCCAAATCCAGCTTCATATTCATTTGGGCTTCTCCCAAATCTGTTTTGAGGTCTCCAAATGCGACAAAGTCCTTGTAATATCCGTCAAATCTTCCTTGAAATACAAAGTCACCTATTTGATAATATTCCTTAGGTGGCTTAAAGCTCGGTATCAACTTATGGATCGTCGTGACGTTGGAGCGAAATTCATCTAAGTTGAGATGGAGTCTGGTTTGACTGGGTTTCGTTAGATCTTTGACGCTTATATTTCCTCGCAATACAATATCATCAGCTACCCGAAGATCAAAATCCTTGAGCTGCATTTTATTGATTTTTCCTGTAGCATGCCCACTGATATATGCCTTGAGTCTATGATTCTTTTTTATAAATTCGTTTTCAGATAGACTCGGTACGAAATGCAGTATCTCATCCAAGGCTATTTGGCTGTTGGCTAGATCGACATCAATATGGACTTGATCGACAAAAGAATTGAACGCATCAAAGCTGGGATAACTCAGCACCATATTGCGCCGGATCCATGAGTTTTTTGTACGAATTGAAGTATTGACAAGGGCGGCTTTGGTGGGCGTAATATAGAGTTGTTCGGCAGAAAAATTACGCAGTTCAAATCCGCTATTGGTACGAGCTGAAAGTCGCTCTGCTTGTAAGAGCAGCGAATGATCGGACAGTTGGATATTATGAAGACTTAGCTGAATATCTGTCAACTCCAAGTGCTTGAAGTCAATGGTTTCTTGTCGAAGACTGCCAGGAGACTGTTTGGCATCCCGATCCCAATATCTCAAAGCTGCATTACGCAGATCCAGATTTCTGACTAGAATCAAAAAACTATCCTGTGTATCTCCATTGTCTTGATCATCTGAAGACTCCATTGTTTTATTTTCTTCTTGCTCTGTCTGCCATTTTTCAATATTTACAGCCAGACCATCGACATCTATGGTTTTTATTTCGATCTTTTCCGATTCCATGTTGGGGTTCAGTATTAGGGCTGCAGAGCTGATCTCTATTTCTTGGAGACTCCCTTTATTCTGATTTTCTATGCGGAATCGACTATTCTTAAAGAATATTTTGGCTAGTTTAAAATCCCATTTGGATTCTTTTGACACAGCGGAGCTGTCTGCGTCCGGCTTGGTTTCAAATACTGAAGCCCAATTACTTTTTTTTTCATCCTTGAGTGTGTGGATATCTATCACGGCATCTTCCAATGTTATAGATTGGATATATGCTTTATTGCCCAAGATAGTGAGCAAGCTGCGGGCAAGGTCTGTCTCAAATTTGCGTACATAGACCATTGTATCACCATGCAAATCCTGTATGTACAGCTCATCTATTTCTAAGCGATTCGTGATATCAAAATCAACATGGCCTATTGTTATAGTAGTCCGGAGTCGTTCGGAAGCCAAATCGGACAGATAATCCACAGCCCAATTTTGGACTGAAGGTATCTTGAGTAGCACGAAAAAAAAGAGTACACTGGCCAAAATCAATCCAAGAATAAGGTAGATAACATACCTGATGGGATGGCGCTTCATGGATTGTATTTCGGTTTTTTCTGTCACTTGATTAAATCTCTACAAATATGACGTAAATTATTGGCTTGCTTGCTCAAAAAGCATAGTGATTTAACGATAATTTAACCGGAGTTTTGAATTTTTTCGTACAATCGAATGAGCTGTACGGCCTCAGGCACATCGTGGACTCGTAGGATTTTTGCCCCTTGAGTCAGTGCATACATCTGCAAAGCTAGCGTACCGGGCAGTGCATCTTGGACTGAGATATCCAGTGTCCTATACACCATAGCCTTACGCGAAACCCCTACCATCAGAGCTGTATCCAATACTTCGAATATCGACAAATCTTTCATAAGCCGAAAATTATCTCTTTGGCTCTTGCCAAAACCAAATCCGGGATCAATGATGATATCGTACAAGCCCAATTGGAGCATTTGGCGCATTTGCGTGATAAAAAACTCAAGAATCTCTTTGGACACATCACTATAAGTCGGTCGATCCTGCATCGTTTGGGGCATACCCTGCATATGCATCAATACGTAAGGAGCTTGATACTCCACTGCCATTCTCCATAAGGCATCTGTATCTCGTCCTCCTGTGATGTCATTGATCATATGCCATCCTAGTTGGAGACAATATTCTACCACTTTGGGCTGATAGCTATCTATCGAAAAAATAGCTTGTGGGAATCGATCAACGAGCTCATCGGCTACGAGAGCGAGTCGCTCCATCTCCAATTCTGCACTCAATCCCTTAGCCCCCGGTCTGGATGAAGCTGCTCCGATATCGATGATCGTCGCTCCTGCCCGGAGCTGCGTCTCGATTTTGTGGATAATGTTTGATCTTGTAAGCTCCTTTTGACCATCGTAAAAAGAATCCGGTGTGATATTGACGATTCCCATCACGATCGGCCGGCTCAAGTCCAATAGCTTTCCGCGTGCATTTAGTATACTCACTTCGTCGGTCTTTAACTTTTTTTAATAATACAGAATAAGATTATATTTGTATTGCCGTTCATTACTCAAAGCATTTATGAAACAAACTCGCACTACCTTACTTCTCTATCCATTGATTTTGTTCTTCGTTTTGAGTTGTAAGGACCCACAAAATAAACAGAATTTGCTTCATCATGATCATGATCTGTGCAAAGATGCCAAAATTGAATTTGGATTTAATACGGAAGACTATCACATACTCCCCGATACCATTCGACCCAATGAGTTTTTGGCAGATATCCTGCTTCGCCACGGCATCTCATATAGCGCCATAGACAAAATAGCAAAAAATGCCTCCGATGTGTACGATGTGCGCAATCTTCGCAAACACAAAACTTATGCTCTTGTTTACAAGGACAGTTGTGCCCTGCCCGAATACTTTGTCTATCGACCTAGTGCATACCGATATATTATGTATAGTTTGCAGGATTCTTTTAAGACGATAGTGGTAGAGCATCCGGTCGATATAGAAGTCAAAATGGCATCCGGAATCATTCAGTCTTCCTTGTGGAATGCCATGGTAGATAACGATCTACCTTATAGTCTAATCGCTCAGTTGGAAGATGCATTGGCTTGGTCGATAGATTTTCATCATATCCTCAAGGGAGATGCATTTAAAGTGATATATGAGCAAGAATTTATCGATGGGCAAAGCGTTGGGATAGGTAAGCTACTCGCTGCATATTTTAAAAATTATAATAATGCGTATTATGCCATATATTTTGAAAACGAGAAGCACCACGGCTACTTTGATGAGCAAGGTCGGTCGATGAAAAAGGCATTTCTCAAAGCTCCAGTCAAATATTCTAGAGTATCATCCGGTTACAATCTGCGTCGTCGCCATCCGATCCTCAAACGGGTAAGACCACACTTGGGTACGGATTATGCTGCACCTTACGGCACACCGATTATGGCAGTGGCTGACGGAGTTATCAGCAAGGTGGGCTATACAAAAGGTAATGGCAATTATGTCAAAATCAAACATGACCGGACCTATTCGACCCAGTACCTGCACATGAAGCGATTTGCTAAAAATATCAAGCCCGGTGTACACGTAAAGCAAGAGCAAATCATCGGCTACGTGGGATCCACCGGACTGGCCACCGGACCTCATGTCTGTTTTAGATTTTGGAAAAATGGAAAACAAGTAGATCATCGGCGCGAAAAACTTCCCCCTCCCGAGCCTATGCCTGACGAAGCCTTACCTCAATTCTATAAGGTCAGAGATGATGTGATGGCAAAATTACAGTCTATTCCGCTTCCCGAATTGGTCCATCGCGAGCGAGATCTTCCAAAAATGGAAGAAGATACGACTGCTGACAAACGCTCTGATATCTGAGATCCTCAGAGGATGCCCCTATTTGGTAAAATCCAAAAACACACCTACCGTATAAGATGGATTAGCAAAAATGAGCTCACCTCGAAAAGCGGAAGCATATCCCACATTAAATCCGATTTTGGATGTAAGATAATAAGAAAGTTCTGCACCGTAACTCGTGTATTCGCTATTGTTAGCAAAAATACTCGTACTGTTGACCTGAGCGGCAGTAGCTCCATTTTTAAAGGACTCTACTCCTGTAAGTCGCCCCACAATCCAAATTTTACGATCCAAAAAACCTGCACCAAACTCTAATCCATAGCGAAATTCGTCAGAAAAATCATTGGTTCTGTTATTGACACCCATCATCACATTCGTATAGAAGGTTACACGCTTTGTGCTGAAACTTGTGCCGGCATCAAAACTCAACATTTGGTTAAACTCTCCGTCTCCTGTTTGTAAGTTTTGTTGACTGCCTCCTGAACTATTGCCCAAAGGCAAGCCCAAGGTCAAAGTAACTGCAGTCTTAATACTGCCTTGAGGGGTCAAACTGTATTTCAGTCCAATATCCGTATCACCTATAGTATTGATCGCATCACCGGCTATCAGAAGATCTCCGGTAGTACCCGAAACTACATTATTGACATAAGCTCTACTCAAAAATGGAAAATAAACTACTAGCCCTAATCGATTTGTCAGACCGTACTCCGTATATATACTTGTATTAAAAATACCACTCGTGATATTAGGATCAATCTGTCCTGCATCGGTATAGTGCCGGTCTGATATTAGCCACCACTCGGATAGCTTGAAGTAAAAACCGCCTTTGGGTACAGGCCATCCTCCTCCTGCATAGCTCCAAGAAGAAAAAGTATATAACGCTAGAATTATAAAGATCACTTTTTTTGTCATCACGAGATATTTAGTCTTCAAATTTGCCGTCACCGACCTTGACATTAAATGGTTTACAATAGTACAACAGATAGTCATAGTCTGTCAGCTTGACTTCGCTAGGAAGTTCATAATCATGTGCTCCGCTAAAAACAGATACGGCACCAATCTCATAAGCTCCTGCTGTCGTATTGGGATTATTGGTCAGATAGACATATAGACCCGGTAAGGCTGTTGAAGCCTTGTAGTTTTCTGCCAAAGAAAGCTTCAGAAATCCTCCCTCCATTTCTTGGAGTACTGCATCCCCCTCTAGCAGATACGAACTCGTGGTCTTGACGATCGCCTTGCGCTCTTTGAGATTGTTCACTGTGGAGTTTCCGATCACACATGGCACTTCATCTTGTACAGCTTCACCGGATGGTGCAATCCCTTTGACCCCGATACGCACGACACCTACTGCAAGTGCAGTGGCATTACCATCAGGATCGATACGCATCAGATCAGGATCCGAGGTATTCCACTCAAGAGTTATCACTTCTTCTTTTCCGACATGATTAAGAAATAATGCCTCAAAAGTATAGTTTGTATTGATCTCCATGGTATCTATTGCATTGGTGATACGCAGCACGGGATCTACCCGATCGTCAATAATATCATCACCAATACAAGAAAGGAAACTCCATACGATAGCCCAAAGTATTGCTCTAGAAAAAATGTTCATAGGTAGATTATTTTTTTTTGATTGAACTCAAAATCATACCAAATATATGCACAAAATATTTAATGAGTTGCCCGATTGATTTTGCAGCTACCCTTTCTACGGTTTGTCCGATAGACAACTGAATCCCCTTTTCCGCACTTTCCGCTTTGGGATCTACCTGCCACCAACTGCCTGCATCTCTTCAAACTCTATCCTGTACTACTGTTAGTACGGTCTATCTCTGCTGCAAAGATAGTATATTATTTTTTTTAATCGAAATTTCACAATGATTCAGCGTACTAATCATTCGGTAATAATCTTGATGCTGTGCTTAGAGATGTCAAAACCAGAATGGCGTATCAATGAAAAAG
>JAJRUR010000186.1 GCA_024277695.1 Bacteroidota bacterium
AAACCCATTACGGCTCGGGACTATCTTTTTACGATCAAAGCTGTACATAATCCGGCTGTAGCTGCTAGTGCTTGGCGTGGTGTGTTACAATATATCAAAGCAGTAGAAATAGACCCTGAAGAGCCCAAGCGGTTTAGCGTCATTGTAGAAGGGGACTATATGCTAGCTAGAGAAGTGAGTTGTAACTTTAGTCTTTTGCCTGAGCACGTGTATGATTCATCCGGTCTAATGCGCAATTATAGTTTGGATCAACTGCGTCATATGGGTGATGCTGAATCTATAGCACAGGATTTGAAGGATTTTTCGGAATTATTCAGCTTACCCAGACGGCATCGAGATGATCTGGTCAGCTCAGGACCATATATTTTGGATCATTGGGTGACCAAACAAAACTTGGTATTGACTAGAAATAGAGATTGGTGGGGTAATAATTTGGTTCGATCTTCAGCGCGATTTGAGCACTACCCCGATAAGATTCGTTTTGTGATCATTCCGGATGAGACGGTGGCTATCACTGCGCTCAAAGATGGCCGACTAGATGTGATGTACCAAGTAAATCCTGATATTTTTGAAAAAATGCAGCAGGACGATCAGTTGGTAAAGCATTTTGATTTTTTGACTCCCGGACTTATGCAGTATTATTACATCAGTCTCAATACTACCGATGCGATTCTACGTGATCGTGATATACGCCGTGTATTAGCGAGGGTATTGGATATTCGCGGCATAATAAGAGATCTGATGCATGGTCAAGCCATACCGGTTACTGGTCCCTTTCACCCGTCCACATCCTATTATAATACAGATCTAGTACCTTTGGAAAAGAATCTGAGCACTGCATTGGATCTACTTGATCAAGATGGCTGGACGGACAGCAATCAAAACGGGACAGTGGATAAACCGATAGACGGAAAACTTAGAGAGTTGGAATTGGAAATATTGGTAACAAAAAAAGAATTGGGTCGTCAACTAGCCTTACTCTTACAATCCTCAGCAAAAAAAGTGGGTATTGGGATACATATAGTTCAAAAAGATTGGGGGACGATCATCAAATCCCTGCGCCAAAAAAACTATCAAATGGTAGTTATGGCCGGGAGAACTCGTCCCGGGCTGAGCGACCCCTATCAAAGCTGGCATACAGACAATGCCGGAGCAGGTGGGACTAATATGACGGGATTTGGTACGAGTAGAAGTGACAGCATCATAGAACGGATACGAACTACTACTCATGATGAAGAACGAGAGATGCTCTATAAGGAATTGCAGCGCATCATCTACACAGAACAACCGATGTTATTTCTTTTTGCTCCGACAGAGCGTATCATCGTCAGCAAGCGGTGGCAAGCTCGACCTTCAGAATTGAGACCCGGTTTTTTTGTCAATACTTTTAAACCAAACTTTTAATACCCGTGTTGGTCTCCATCTTGAAGCGATGCATATCGATATTGCTCAATTTGTTGGTGATATCCATCGTAATGTTTATAGCGAGCAGGTCACTCCATCAGGATCCAATTTTGGAACGCTTGGAGGGTAAATCCGAACTACTCTTATCTCCGGATCAATTGAAACGAGAGTATGTAAGACTCCAAAAATATTACGGATATGACCTTCCGCTATTTTATTTTGGTATCGAGCGATTGAGTTCATATCCAAAGGTTTATAGCATGACACCTCAGGCAGCGTCATTTGTTCAGAAGATAACTGCCCAAACTGCCAATCCGGAATCTTTGGAACGTTTTATGCAACTCGTGGACTCGCTAGATCTACCTGAAAATCAGGTCCGAACACTCTTCAGTGCACAATCAGTAAGTGGAGTCGCAAGCTGGTGGGCCCAACTGGGTATCCAGGATCAAGATTTAGAAAAAAATGTCCAAGCTTTGGGCAAGCGAAAATCATTTATAAGGCACTTCGTACCCGTCCTTCGATGGTACGGCAGAAGTAATCAGTATGACCGATGGTTGAGTCGCGTACTACAAGGAGATTTCGGGCGTTCGGTGGTAGATGATCAACCGGTGCGTAGTAAAGTGTATAGTGCTATATACTGGACACTATTGCTCAACCTTACAGCCCTTGTTCTTATATTCACGATGGGCATAGTATTAGGATACTTTGCGGCACGCAGCAATGCTCGTTGGGTCAGTCGTTTGATATCCGTAGTAAGTTATATATTTTTTGCTGTTCCGATCTTTTGGCTGGCTACCCTGATGATAGTATTTTTTACAACGGATGACTACGGAAGTTGGACCCATTGGTTTGCATCGGTGGGGGTCATGGAGGACTGTAGCGGGCTATCCATCATCGGGTGTTTTGGGGAGAATTTTCGTTACATGATTCTACCTATCCTATGTCTTACACTACCGAGTTTGGCCTATATCATACGTCAAGTCTATGTAGGAATCACATCAGAAAAAAAGGCGAGATATGTTTTGTTTTTGAAGTCCCTGGGGCATCCTAAGTCAGCGATATTTTTTAAACGTATATTGCCCAATGCCTTGATTCCTATCATCACGCTCATCGGTCAAGCTATACCGGCACTAATATCAGGATCTGTAGTACTGGAGATCATATTTAATATACCCGGAGTAGGTAGACTTCTATATATGTCCATCTTTGCTCAAGACTGGAATGTAGTGATGCTGATGGTACTGATAGTAGCCGTGATGACGATGCTGGGCTATCTTGTTGTAGATCTATTGTACAAGCTAGTCAACCCAAAAATAGAAATCGACAGATGAATATTTTGCAAAAAATATGGGGGGTAAAATCGATCAGGATACATCTCCGGGTAGGTATCGCAGTACTGCTACTTGCCCTTCTTGCACCTCTGATCAGTAATGATGTACCTATCTTGTGCAAAACCGATAAAGGGATGAGCTATCCGATAATGGATCGCGCAAACTACTATTTTGCACAAGCTTCCGGATCTGCACAAAATGAAGATAAGGTCTGTTCATGGTCAGTGAGGGCACTATGGCCATATCATCCGGAGCATCTGGATCTATCTGAGCGCTACCAATCGCCCAATAGCAAGCACTGGTTGGGTACAGATGGTTTTGGCAGAGATACTTTGGTATCCTTAATCTATGGTCTTCGAATAGCACTGATCATCAGCCTATGGTCGATATTTTTTGCACTGACGATCGCCATGGTATTAGGAGGTCTTTCCGGATATTTTGGCAACAAAAGCCTAAGGATGTCAAAGCTTGAGCTCGCTGGTCACTTCTTGATTTTTTTGATCTTTGTTTATTGGCTGTGGACTATAGTCAGTATATACCAAAATACTTTTTGGGTCTGCATCGCACTGTTCATATCTTGGGTGACACTGCATATAATATGGTATAAGCTGACAAGGACAACGAACAAAAAAATAGCCATTCCGGTGGATCAAATGGTGATGCGCTTCATTGAAATATTTCGGTCGATTCCTGCATTGTTTATATTGATGGTGTTGGTAGGTTATATGAGTGGTGTGCGTGTTTGGG
>JAJRUR010000187.1 GCA_024277695.1 Bacteroidota bacterium
GCAATGACGCTTTCAGACAAAGGATATCAACAGATGCGATCCGATGCGATCCGTATGATGCGCTCTTTGGGCAATTTTGCCGGAGGGTGCAACGTTCAGTTTGCCCAAAATCCTGAAAGCGAAGAGCTTATAGCTATAGAGATCAATCCACGCGTATCTCGATCTTCGGCTCTTGCGAGTAAAGCTACAGGATATCCCATAGCCAAAGTTGCTGCCAAACTCGCTATCGGCTATCGTCTAGACGAACTAAAAAATCAAATCACCAAAAATACTTCAGCATTTTTTGAACCGACGCTGGACTATGTAATCGTGAAGATGCCCCGATGGAATTTTGACAAATTTCAAGGAGCAGATCATACTCTCGGACTCCAAATGAAATCCGTAGGAGAGGTAATGGCTATCGGTAGGAGCTTTCAAGAAGCACTCCAAAAAGCCTGTCAATCTCAGGAAAATAATCGCATGGGACTGGGAGCTGACAAAAAAGAGTGGATTCGAACTGCAGATATTTTGACTAGACTTGAGACGCCAAGCGATGACCGAATCTTTCGTATGCGCGATGCACTCCGACTGGGCGTACCTGCCAAAAGCATCCAAAAACTGACGCGGATAGACCCTTGGTTTATCCACCAAATCAAAGATCTGGTCAAAATGGAAGAGCAACTCCTTCGCTACAATGTCATCGAGGATGTACCGGATGCATTTTTGCGGCAGCTCAAAGAAGCCGGATACTCAGATGGACAGATCGCGTGGATTTTGCGCATCAAAGAAGAAGAAGTAACCCAAGATCGCAAACGCAGAGACATCCGTAGGGTCTATAAGGTGGTGGACACTTGTGCTGCCGAGTTTGCCGCACAGACACCATATTTCTACTCTACTTTTGATAGCGAAAACGAAAGTATCCCCACCAAAAAGAAGAAAATCATCGTACTGGGCTCCGGACCCAACCGCATCGGTCAGGGTATAGAGTTTGACTATTGTTGTGTACATGGTTTAATGGCCATCAAGGAAGTGGGCTATGAATCCATTATGATCAATTGCAATCCCGAGACCGTATCAACGGATTTTGATGTAGCTGACAAACTCTACTTCGAACCGGTGTATTGGGAGCATATCCAAGAGATTCTTGAGCTCGAAAAACCTGAAGGTGTCATCGTCCAATTAGGAGGCCAGACAGCCCTTAAACTGGCAGAAAAATTTAAGCAATATGGTATCAAAATCATGGGAACCGACTATGAGTCTATGGATCTGGCTGAGGACAGAGGAAGGTTTTCGGACTTGCTCAAAGATCTCGGAATCCCTTATCCCAAATATGGTGTGGCTGAGGATACGGATGAAGCATTGGCTATAGCCCATAGAGTCAGCTATCCCGTTTTGGTCAGACCCTCTTATGTACTCGGAGGTCAGCGTATGCGCATCGTGATCAACGATGAAGAACTCGAGCATGCCACGCTATCCATCTTCAAACATCTTCCGGACAATGCCGTACTCATCGATCAGTTCCTAGAGCGAGCCCGCGAAGCAGAAATCGACGCGATCTGTGATGGCGAGGATGTGCTCATCATGGGGATTATGGAGCATATAGAACCGGCAGGTATCCACTCCGGAGATAGCTCCGCCGTATTGCCGCCATACAGCTTGAGTGATCAAATCATTGAAAAAATGAAGGCCTACACAAAACAACTGGCCATAGCTCTAAAGATCAGAGGATTGATCAATATCCAGTTTGCCATATCCCGGGATGATGAAGTGTTTGTCATCGAAGCTAACCCTAGAGCTTCTCGAACGACACCCTTTATCGCCAAAGCTTATGGTGTAGCTTTTCTCAATATGGCTACCAAAGTTATGATCGGCAGTCACAAGTTGAAGGATTTTAATTTTGAAAAAAAATTGGATGGTTATGCTATCAAAGTGCCTGTTTTTTCGTTTCACAAGTTTCAAAATGTGGACAAAAAACTAGGACCCGAAATGAAGTCAACAGGAGAGGCTATCCGCTTCATAAAAGATCTCAAAGATCCTTTCTTTAGAGAGTTGGATAAAAATAGGAGTAGATATCTGAGCAGATAGTTCTTCAGCTAATAAAGTTTTTTTTGCAGAAATACGCTTTTTGTAGTAAAGATGATCGATAATCGGCTATTGCAAAATCGATATACCATGTGATCGACTGCCGTACAATCTTTTCTAAGATGCGTTTTATTTTCTAAATAATCCCGACATCATATCCCGCTCCGTGAGATAAATCATCCCTACAAATATCAACAACAAACTTGTGTGGATGATAAGCTTCGTGACGAAATCCAAATCCAAAGTCACATCCATCCAATAACTCAATAACATCAAAGCGATACTCACCATCAAAAAGAATAACATCCGCCCAAAACGATAGGGTACGCGATAATATTTTCGTCCTAAGTAGATACACATAATACACATCACTAAAAAACATGCCAACGATGCAATGGAAGAGCCGATGTAACCGATTCTAGGCAATAAGACGAGATTGAGTCCTATGGTGATAGCAGCACCGACTAAAGAAATAAAACTTCCGTAGATCGTTTTGTCTGTCAGTTTATACCACACCGAAAAGTTATAATACATACCCAAAAAATAAAAAGACATCACTGCTACCGGTATAATATATAATCCGCCACGCATCTGCTCACCTAAGATATACTGTATGATATCTAGGTAAAACACTATTCCGAGCATCATCAGACATGAAATAATCGAAAACACTTCTGCGGTACGAGCATACATCCATTTGGCGTCTGACTTGGATGCATTTCTAAAAAAGAAGGGTTCTACTGCATAGTTATAAGCCGTCGTAAAAAGCCCCATCAGTACAGCCACCCTCTTGGCTGCAGTATAGATACCGCTCTGCTCCAGATTACTTATGACATCCCCTTCCAAAAACTCTTTGACCATCCATTGATCTCCTACCGTATTGATGATACCGGCTATCCCTACCGGTAGCAGTGGCCAGCCATATCGCAACATCGACTTCAAAAGCGGTACATCGATCTTCCACTGTATCTCAAAATGTTTCCAAAAAAGGATCAACACTACTACCGTACTGGCTGTCAGATTGGATACAAAAATATAATCCAAATATCTGGACGAATCCAGCCATACCTCAGATACTTCCCAACCCCATTGATTTAATTTTGACAAACCCAAAATAAAAAACAAAACCAAAACAATCGTTATCACGACATTGGTCAGTTTGATCCAGGTATAGCTCAATGCTTTTTGCTCTAAGCGCAACCGGGCAAAGGGAATAGAAGCGATGGCATCCAGCCCGATAATCCCCAGCATATACCATACAAATCGCCGGTGGTCAGCTATTGTTAGTACAGCAGCAATCTGACTACTATTCAGGCCTAATAATAAAAATAAAAAAAGACTTAGAGCACTTACAAACAAAAAGGCTGTCGTAAAGCTCCGGGCTCGATCTTCTTTTTTAGAACCAAATCTAAAAAACGTGGTTTCCATCCTGAAGGTAAAAAATATCATCAACAAGCCACCGAACATATAGTATATGCCATGCGCACCATAATCCGCTTTGCTCAAGTATCGCGTAAAAAAAGGTGTAAAAAAAAGATATTGAAGTAGGCGAGGTACGATATGTCCTATACCATATATGGCGGTTTCGCCGGCTAATTGTTTGAGGAATGACATATGCTAAAGGTAGCCTTTTTTTTGGATTGAATTATAGACGCTGACAAATATCGCAATTCGTATGGCTAGCTGACCCAATGAGCGATTATTTGTTACGATGCCTTGAGTATTTGCTTTTTTGGATTAGCTCAGAGCACAACTTCATAAGAACGCACATCATTTTTTTCCATATAGTTGACAAAAGCCTGATTGACGATTTTATTTCCGCCTGAGGTAGGATAATGGCCTGTAAAGTACCAGTCTCCTTTGTGGTCAGGACAAGCTTCATGCAGTCCTTCGATGCTTTGATAAATGATTTCTACATCTACAATGACCTCTTTGGGTGTCACCAATTCTGCGATCTTTTGAGATATTTGGTCTGCAGAAAATTCGTCGTAAAGTTTCCTGACATAGTTAGTACGATGTGCTTTGGACTTGGCCAAGGCTTTTTTGCAAATCTTATAGACTTTTGTGAGTAGCTGTTCTTTGCCATGTTCCTCGAGTAGGGCTACAAGTGCTCTAAAGGCTACAAACTCAGACATTCTACTCATATCAATACCATAACAGTCCGGATACCTGATTTGAGGAGCAGAGGATACGATGATGATTCTTTTTGGGTGCAGTCGATTTGTTATCCTTATGATCGAATCGCGCAAAGTAGTTCCACGCACGATACTATCATCCATCAGCACCAATGTATCTACATTATTTTTTACTATGCCATAGGTCACATCATAGACATGGCTCACCAGATCACCTCGAGAAGCATCATCAGCTATAAAAGTGCGTAGTTTGGCATCTTTTACCACCAGATTTTCTATTCGGGGACGTATCTTAAAGAGTTGCTCCAGAGATGATGGGTTTAGCTCATCTTTTTCGCTCCACTCGGTGATTTTGTTTTTGCGATACTGATTGAGCAAATAATTGATTCCGTCGATCATGCC
>JAJRUR010000188.1 GCA_024277695.1 Bacteroidota bacterium
ATAAAGATGAATGAATTTAACAAGATTACCAATAAAAAGGAAATACCGCTTGATAGTCAGGTATATTGGGATAAGATCAAGAAATTTTTTAGAGAATTAATTGACTTGGAGGATGGTCTTGACCGAGATGGTACGATCATAGCCATTAAGAATAATAAACGAATGAAAGGGGCCAATGCTTGGCTCTTGATGAGTTCTATTATGATTGCATCTTTGGGACTAGACCTTAACTCACCGGCAGTCATAATCGGAGCTATGTTGATATCTCCATTGATGTCACCTATTTTGGGGATTGGATTGGGGGTAGGAATCAATGATCGAGAGACCTTGAAGATATCACTTCAGCACTTTGGTATCGCTATCGCCATAGCCCTCATCACGAGTTATATATATTTTTTGGTAACACCTTTTGGTGATCTGACCCCTGAAATCCTGGCACGTGTACGACCAACCCTTTTGGACGGCTTGGTCGCTATGTTCGGTGGACTGGCAGGTATCATTTCTGCCACGCGTAAGGACCAATCCAATGCCGTACCGGGTGTAGCTATCGCCACAGCACTGATGCCTCCGCTCTGCGTGTCAGGATATGGACTTGCTCATGGAAATCTTCAAATCTTCTTTAACTCATTCTATTTATTTTTTCTGAACAGTTTTTTTATCGCTTTGACCAGTTTCATGATCATCCGATTTTTGGGTTTTCCACTCAAATCATTTGTCAATCAAAAAGAAAAACGCAAAACCAAGCTATATATCGCAGTCTTTAGCCTGATACTGATCATACCATCTACGGTCATCCTTTTCAATCTATATCAAGAGAATTTGATCAACAAAGAAGTAAAACAATTTATCGATAATCACTTTGGTGAGGACAAAAATCCAAGTCAAATAGGGTTTAGTCTCATATCCACTGAAGACGATCAGCAACTGGTCATCAAACTGATGGGGAAGAATATCTCAGAAGACTCGATGATGTATTATCAAAATCTACTAGAGCGCAACAAACTTTTGAAAGGAATAGAACTGCGCTTATTACAGGATACAGAACTCGGTCTGGATGAACTTAAAAAAATGGAAACCGAACTTTCGGGCTTTAAGAGCATAGCACAAAAACTCGATGAAGTCCAAAAAACAAAGAACAGACACGAAGTCAAAATCGATCAACTCCAGTCCAAAATAGATTCTATCCGGAGTGACACCATCCCTTTTCGTGCCATAAGTGAAGAAGCAAAAATAGTATTTCCTGAGATCAATCAACTTGCCTTTGCTCGTGCCAACTGGTCTGTGCCAAATGGTACAAGCTCCAATATCCCCCTCTTAGTAGTAGATTGGAACCGAAGAAAGTCAAAGACTACAAAAAAAAGAGATATGCCCAAACTCAAAGCTTTTGTACAAAAAAGGGCACAACTGGATACACTGGTGCTCATCGAAATGTAGAAAAGCCCTACTTGATACCTAATATTTTATGTGTCTGTAGGCTGATCGACCATCGAGGATGCTCTTTGCAGTACCTTACACAAATCGCTGTATGCTCTTCAATCGCCTCGTCATCCAATGGCTGCAAGTAAAAATGTTCAAAATCCCATGTAATATAGCTCGCGGGATCGGTCAGAATTTGAGGATATACTAGCTTAAGCTCGTCTCCGGAACGAAGTAGCACATCACTACCCGCCTTGGGACTCACTGTGATCCATACTTCATCTGCTATAAAAGACGGCATCAGGGTACCATTCGTCTCAACAGCTATCTCAAATCCCGCTGCCTTGACTCCTTGAACCAAATCATTATCCATCTGTAAAAGAGGTTCTCCACCGGTAAAAACTACAAATCCGGGACTTGGATCCGGACCCGGCCATAAAGTACTGAAACATGCTAACAACTCTTCTAGAGTGTATTTGCCTCCCAGGACTCCATTGGTCCCTACAAAATCAGTATCACAAAAAGAACATATAGCTTTCTCCCGATCTTCTTCTCGCCCACTCCATAGATTACATCCCGAAAATCTACAAAATATAGCAGGCCGACCGGAATGATACCCCTCTCCTTGTAAGGTAAAATATATCTCTTTTATTTTATATTTGAGCGACATCGTGTATATTGACCTACAAAGGTATAAAGAAAATCAAGTGAAACTCAGTTTTATCCCCGATTCTAACAGTTACATCTTCGGCATCATCAATACTATGGAGCTACGTGTAGTATTTGATCTACAAGTCAATATACGTAAGGAAATATTTTTAGAAGATTCAGGAATTTTTGAGCCCCTATCTTATCACAAGATAGCTCGCTTAAAAAAAGAACTCGTCCACGATCGACCTATTATCTCTATCCAAGCTCAAGAACTCTATACAGATGGTCTCGGAGATCAATTTGCCCTCAACAAAAAAATACACCCCAAAGCTTTTATCAAATCTCCCATATACCACGAGTTCATCGACACACAGACCTTTATTTTTGATCTGACTCCCCTCAAAAAGCAGTCCACTCCATTACAAGTCATAAAAAAAGAAACTGACCATCACATCCCGAAAGTGGAACTAACTCGATACGACCCAGGTTTTAGTTTCATCATTGACCTCCATGCAGAAGCACTCGGGTTAGATCAGGTTGGATCGGACTTGCTTCAACTCCAGATCCGGGCTTTTAATCAATGGTTAGCCAAAGCTATCATACTCGGACATAGCCCCTTATTCGTTATTCACGGTATGGG
>JAJRUR010000189.1 GCA_024277695.1 Bacteroidota bacterium
CACAAGCCAAAAATAACTCGTTAAAACTACCCAAAAAACGAAGTATATAAATGGAATTTAAGGGGTCTTTTGTTCTATAAACTATATTTTAAAGCAAGGTTGTATATAATTTGAGAGACTTAAATTGGCTTATTTTAAGCCAAATTTAGGAGGGTTTTTAATGTTTTAAACAAAGCCTTTTTTCATCCATTTTCCGCCAATTCATTGTTCTGAAGTGCTATCGCGCCTCACATTTCCGAGATTCAAAACGATGTACTACTTTTGTGTGTGCGTACAGGGGTACTGTGGAGCTTGGTATGCAGGAGATAGTGTGTTGGTGCGCAGACTCCCGTTGATCCATAAAGACTAATTGTCTTACCCCTGCGCTCCATCCTGTGGGGAAACAGCTAAGCCAAAGAGTGCAAAGTCGTATTTGGCCGGATCATCGAGCTGTCAAAGAAACCGGCTCCAATGTATGGGCAACAGTCCATACACTCCGACACTCCTTTGCGACCCACTGTATCCAAAACAATGTACATATGCGCTATGTGCAGAATATGCTTGGTCATTCATCCCCCAAAAACCACCGAAATATATACCAAAACTATACCAATCAACAACAAAAATGTAGTTAGTGCTTTGGATAGTTGGATCAATGATATTAACTTACAGCCATAAAGGATATATGTGTGTGATAGTGGGGTATGCGGTTGTTACAGATAACCAACTAAAATTCATTGATCGATCAAAAATTATTTAAAGTGAAAAAAATTGCATTTTTTCTAGCTAACCTCCTAGTGAATCCTCAATTGTTGTATTCTCAATGTAAAGTTAACAAATCCAACTTTTATCTTGTATCCGAAGAAATTTTTAATTACTCATCTGTTTCTCAGATGTCGACCAATTGCCAATTTACACCATGTTTACAAAATGGAGGGCAGTATATTATTATTTAGATTCAAGTCAAGATTCTTGTTGCTTGGAGGTTTTTTGAGGTAAACTGCGAAGAATATAAGCCCATATTGATACTCCTATCAAAGAAGTAAACATTACCGTATTACCAGTAGTAGCTAAAATTTGATAAATTGACAAATAAATTCATTTTCGCTAACAAAATATCTATAAAACAGTGATACTATATTCTTCTCAAGTTTCAATATCAATTATAATTGTCAGCGCTTTTGTATTGACAAGTATTTACTTACATTTCAATAGGAAAAACTATCAAATAGCATTGTTAATGCTTATAATTTCGGGTTTAATTCTTAGGCTTCTTATGGCTTCTGTAGATCCATTTTTGCAGGAATGGGATGAAAGATTTCATGCCTTAGTTGCAAAAAATTTAATGAATCACCCATTTCAACCCATGTTGAGAGTGAATCCCATTATGCCATATAGAATTGAAGATTGGTGTTGTAATCATATATGGCTTCATAAGCAACCATTATTCCTATATCAGATGGCATTATCTATGAAAATATTTGGTATCAATGAAATATCAATTCGAATTCCATCAGCTATAATGGGATCAATATCTATTTATTTTATATATGATATTGCCAAGAAATGGATTAAAAATATTGATGTAGCTTACTTAGCTGCACTTTTATTCGCGGTTTCTTATTACCAACTTGAGCTTACATCGGGAAGATTATTACTAGATCAGAATGATGTTGCTTTTACATTCTATGTAACAGCAAGCTTTTGGGCTTTTATTAAATACCTTTATACTGAAAGTAAGTTAAAATGGGCTCTAACCATTGGCTTATTTGTCGGCTGTGCGGTATTAATTAAATGGCTAACTGGTATTTTGGTATTTGGAGGTTGGGGGTTTTATATTCTATTGGAAAGTCGCATTAAATTCGAATGGAAAGAATGGAGATATTTATTTTCTTCAGTTATTGTAAGTCTTTTTGTGTTTATTCCATGGCAATTGTACATTTCGCATGAATTTCCTATCGAAACATCAATAATGCATAAAAGCAATATTAATCACATGCTTGATGACCTTGGTCATCCAGGCTCTATGTGGTTTCACTTAAACCATATGAGAACAATATATGGTCAATATTTATTATTATTTGCTCCATTTGGCATATATCAATTGTTCAAGACTAAGAATATTAACAAAAATTTATCAATATCTTTCATTAGCATGATAATCGTTATTTACTTTTTCTTTTCAGTAATAGTAAAAACTAAAATGCCCGCCTTTACTTTTCCCGTCAATTCAATTGTTTGGATATTAATATCTTTTGGGATTTTAACATCACTAAAATATAGATCTAAGAATAAAATTTTCAATTCGGCATTTGCTATCTCAATACTACTTTCTTTTTACACATTAAAACCTTGGAAAATTATAGCACATAGATCAAAGAGTAATGTGGAAAGAAATAGCAAAATTGAAAACACTCTTATCTATAAAAACTTGAATCTTGAAGATAAATTAAAAGGTCGTATTATACTAAATTGTAAAGGCTTCGAAGATGTAGAATTAATGTTTTATAAAGATGTAAATGCATTTCATTGGTATCCTAAAGAGAATACCTTAGATAGCTTGATGCAACGTGGTTTTAAATTTGCTGCATTTAAAAGTCATAACAATCAAGGCCTTGCTAAGTATATTTACACAAACAAGGATATCATTATAATTGATAAACAATTAAGATAGGCTGTCTGTAACAATGCATACCAGGACCATAGCTCCTACCGTCGCTACGGCAGGAATACTCAACATTAGCAAACAGTTGATAAAAGAAATCCACATATTAATTTTAAGTCTAATTTCGACTTACGCAACTGGACAAACCGAAAAGGAATCCTTTTGGAATCCATACATTGAATCTGACCGAATAGAAATTGGATTAAAACATTACGACAGTCTGAATTTTAAAAAAAGCGTTCTTAATTTGCACTGACTATCAAGTTGTGTTATTGATTAAATAACCGACACAATTTATAGCGGAATTTTGACAAATTTTGTTACTCATAGAAAAATAGTGGAATTGTTTTTTAGAAAATAAAAATTCCAAGTAAAACGATTGAGAAATTAATCAAATCTTTGGAATCTGAAAATATCGAGATGCGGAGAGATTGTTCAGAAATTGAAAATTACCCGAAAGGATTTGACGGAAAGACATATGTTCTTGAAATAGGAGACGGAAAAACAAGACATGTTTACTCATATTGGGAACCTGAAAATAAAAAGTATCAAAATCCCGAAATGCATGAAATTAGAAATGTAAGAAATATATTAAATGCGATAAATTCAGAGATAAATTGCCAAAAAGAAGTTATTCGTACGGAATGATAAATATGATTAAAACATAAAACTGATTTGCTAACAAAGTACTGAGCTAAAAACCATATTTTCATCCATTTTCCGCCATTTCATTGTTCTGAAGCGCTATCGCGCCTCACATTTCCGAGATTCAAAACGATGTACTACTTTTGTGTGTGCGTACAGGGGTACTGTGGAGCTTGGTATGCAGGAGATAGTGTGCTGGTGCGCAGACTCCCGTTGATCCATAAAGACGGATTGTCTTACCCCTGCGCTCCATCCTGTGGGGAAACAGCTAAGCCAAAGAGTGCAAAGTCGTATTTGGCCGGATCATCGGGGTCAAGTTTTCGCAAGATATCCATAATTTGGGTGAGGGTCTTCCAGTTAGCTTGTTTGGATTGAGTGAGGCCTAATTTTAAAGCGATTCGGTGTACGTGTACGTCTAGGGGGATCATTAGTTGTGCGGGTTTTATTTTTTTCCAAATACCGAAATCAACTACCGAAGATGTCCGCACCATCCACCTCAAGAACATATTTAGTCGCTTACAAGCAGAGCCGGTGATTGGTGAGGATATGTGTTTTTCGGTACGTCGAAGGTGCTCGGCAGCGAAGAAGGTTTTTTTGAATTGGATCAGACCATCCCTCAGATCACCGCTTTGCGCCATACCGGAGTAAAAGGCGGATTGCAGGCTGTTGTTCTTTTTGTAGTAGTTTTGAAGAAACTCTAAAAAATAGAGGGCATCATCGGGTTGAAAAGTACGATGTCTAAAGTCTAAAAATCGAGAGCGATCTTTTTCTTTGTGATGGATTATAAAATCATGTGGGGCATTGTCCATCAGCCGGATGAGGCGTTTGCCGCTGTTGATGATGGATTTGCGATTGCCCCAGGCGAGTATAGCTACCCAAAAGGCGATGATTTCGATATCTTGAAGTTTAGAGAACTGATGTGGTAAGGATATGGGATCGTCTTGTATATAGTCGAATCTATGATATTGGCTAAAAGCCCTATTGAGAATGTGCTCAATATCCTTCTGCACTAATCCAAAGTTTGTCTTATCTGAACGATTTCGTAGGCCTCTATGATGTCACCGACTTTGATGTCATTGTAGTTTTTGATGCGGATTCCGCACTCAAAGCCTGACTTGACTTCTTTGACATCTTCTTTGAACCGTTTGAGCGAAGCCAGTTCGCCTATTTGGTTTTCTTTATTGGGATAGATGACGATTCCTTCGCGGATGAGTCGAATTTTGTCTGTCTTGCTGACTTTACCTTCGAGTACGTATGCTCCGCCGATTGTGCCTACTTTACTGATTTTGTACACTTCTCTGATCTCGATCTGGGCGGTAATTTTTTCTTCTTCTTTGGGTTCGAGCATTCCTTCCATGGCAGATTTTACTTCTTCGATGGCTTCGTAGATGACGGAGTAGGTTTTGATCTGGACTCCTTCGCGTTCGGCGAGGTTACGAGCAGCGACAGAAGGTCGTACCTGAAATCCTATGATGATAGCGTCAGAGGCAGAAGCGAGCAGGACATCCGATTCGGTGATTTGTCCTACAGCTTTGCTGAGGACATTTACTTGAATGGTTTCGACAGATAGTTTGATCAATGCATCAGAAAGGGCTTCGATGGAGCCGTCCACATCACCTTTGACTATGAGGTTGAGTTCTTTGAAGGTACCTAAAGCGATTCGGCGTCCGATTTCGTCTAGTGAAATACGTTTTGATGCTCGGTTGGATTGTTCGCGATTGATCTGAGCTCTTCTTTGGGATATTTGTCTTGCCTCTTGTTCGGAGTCGAGTACTTTGAATACTTCTCCGGCCTGAGGAGCACCACCTAGTCCAAGGATGAGGACAGGTTTGGATGGTTCAGCTTCTTTAATTTTTTTGTCGTTTTCATCAAACATAGCTTTGACTTTTCCCCAGTGTTCTCCTGCTACTACTACATCGCCTTGCTTCAGAGTACCGGTTTGTACGAGCATTTTACAGACATATCCACGGCCTCGGTCGAGTGCTGCTTCGATAACGGTGCCCATTGCCGGACGGTTGGGATTGGCTTTGAGCTCGAGCATTTCTGCTTCAAGGATGATTTTTTCAAGGAGGAGGTCGATATTTTGTCCTGTTTTTGCAGAGATATCTTGGGACTGATATTTTCCTCCCCAATCCTCTACCATGAGATTGATGCTTGCCAATTCTTGCTTAACGCGTTCGGGGTCTGCACCTGGTTTGTCGATTTTGTTGATGGCAAAGATCATGGGAACGCCGGCTGCTTGTGCATGGCTAATGGCTTCTTTGGTCTGTGGCATCAGGCCATCATCAGCTGCTACGATAATGATAGCGATGTCTGTAAGTTTTGCTCCGCGTGCTCTCATAGCCGTAAAGGCCTCATGTCCCGGGGTATCCAAGAAGGTTATCCCTTTTTGTTCTTCACCGACGAATATTTCATAGGCTCCAATATGTTGGGTAATGCCACCGGCTTCTCCTTCTGCCACAGTACTTTTTCGGATATAGTCGAGCAGTGAGGTTTTTCCGTGATCTACATGTCCCATTACGGTGACGATTGGAGGTCTGGGTTCTAAGTCTTCTTCGGCATCTTCTATTTCTTCTTCAAAAGCCGTGTCATCCTCGGCGGAGATGAATTTGATATCGCGCTCAAATTCGCTAGCGAGAAGTTCTATAATTTCTGCGTCCAAACGTTGGTTGATGGATACGATTACACCCAAATTCATGCAGGTGGTTATCACATCAGCTACTTCTATATTGAGCAAACTTGCCAGCTCAGATACTGAAACGAATTCGGTGAGTTGGATGGTTTGGTCCATCGCTTCTATTTCTTCGAGTTCGCGTTTTTCTCTATGTCGTTCTCGATTTTGGCGTTTGAGTTTTTGGCGTTGTTTTTTGCCTGCCCTTCCGGTAAGTCTAGCCATTGTGGCTTTTATTTTTTCGTCGATCTCTTTTTGGGAGATTTCTTTGACTATTTCTTTGGGTTTTGATCGAGAACCTGCAGCTCCATTGGCTGTTACTTTTTGGCGTTTACGCCTTCTGCGCCTTTTCTTTTGTTCTGTCGGTGAACTTGTTTTTTCGGTAGGTTTTTTCTTTTCTTTTGATTCAAATTTTGAGGCATCAACCTTACCTAAGACTTTTAAACCTTTTAGGGTTGGTGTCTCTGCTCTAAACTCTTGTTCTTCAGTGATTTCGGGCTTACTTTGCTCTTGGGGTGCGGTATCCTCAGTTGGGATATCTTGTGTTTCGGCGGGTTTGCTTGGTTCCGGGTCAGGTGTCTCGGATTTTTTGGTAGTCGGCCGTTTTTTTGGTTCAAGGTCTACCTTACCGAGTACTTTGGGTCCGGTAAGTTTGGTTTTAGGAGTTTGTTCCGGTTCCGTTTTTTGCTTAGCTGCCGGATCTTCTGCCGGTTTGAGCACTTCTGCCGGTTTTGGGTCCGGCGGGGGTGTCTTTTCTACTGCCGATTTGGAGGTCGGAGTATCTTCTTTGGATTTTCTGTCACCGATGACTACCTCATCTGCTTGCTTACGGACATCCGAATCTTTGAAAAACTCTTGCTTGAGTGCATCATGCATCTCTTCCGTAACTTTGGCTGTGGGTCGATCTACGATATCAAAACCTTGGCTGGTCAAGAATTCTACAATCCTCTCCGTACCTACATTTAATTCGGTTGCTATTTTTACTAATCTTTTAGCCATTCAGTTTTCTTGGTGACAACAATATATTTTAATAGTGGCTTTATTTAGAGCTCTCTTCTTTAAATTCTGCTTCTAATATTTTGATTACATCATCTATCGTTTCTTCTTCTAAGTCTGTACGTCGCACAAGCTCGTCTCGGCTCAAGGCCAATACAGATCGCGCACTGTCACAACCTATGTTTTTGAGTTCGTCGATGATCCACTCTTCGATTTCATCGGTAAACTCATCCAAGTCAACATCCTCTATTTCAAATTGATCCGTATCTCGATATACTTCTATCTCCAGATCTAAGAGGCGAGAGGCGAGTTTGATATTGGACCCTCCTCGTCCGATAGCCAAAGATACTTGATCCGGCTTTAAAAAAACCGATGCTTTGCCGTTTTCTTCGTCTATTTCTACAGAACTGACTTTGGCCGGCGTGAGTGCACGTTGTATGTAGAGTATTTTATTGGTTGTATAGTTGACTATATCAATATTTTCATTTCTAAGCTCTCGTACGATGCCGTGGATTCTAGATCCCTTCATCCCAACACAGGCTCCAACGGGATCGATGCGGTCGTCATAGGATTCGACAGCAACTTTGGCGCGGTCGCCGGGTATGCGCACGATTTTGTGAATGGTGATCAGATCATCTTCGATTTCGGGCACTTCTTGTTCCATCAATTTGGCCCAAAATTCATTGGCTGTTCTTGACATGATGATGATGGGGTTGTTATTGCGCATATCTACTTTGCGGATGATTCCTCGTACCATTTCTCCTTTGCGGAAAAAATCTCCTTTGATGGTTTCACTTTTAGGGAGGACGATTTCATTTCCGGTGGCATCGTCCAATACTAGGATCTCGCGTTTGAGTATCTGTTGTACTTCACCAACGACAATTTCTCCTACACGGTCTTGGTATTTTTTATAGATTTCGTCTTTTTCCAGGTCCATGATTCGGGCGATGAGGGTTTGGCGTGCCGCCATAATCGATCTACGCCCAAAATCTTCTAAAAAAAGTTGCTCGTAGCATTCCTCACCGATTTCATAATCTGCTTCTATCTGTCTGGCTGCAGAGATGGATATCTGTTTGAGGTCGTCTGCTACTTCTCCGTCGGGGACTATCTCTCGCACGCGCCACAACTCCAAATCACCTTTTTGGATATTGACGATGATATCAAAGTTATCGTCTGAACCATATTTTTTGCGTATCAGGGTCCTAAAAACATCTTCTAATACCCTAACCATAGTGGGTCGGTCTATGTTTTTGCCCGTCTTAAATTCTGAAAAAGTATCTACTAGATTCATCATAATATTACTAAATTGACGCTTTTACAAAAGTTTTTTCTACTTCATTAAATTTCATCACAAGTTTTTTTGTTTTTTTAAGTTTCTTTTTTCCTTGTTTTTCTATATATTTTTTTTCTAATATTAGTTCATCTCCTAATATATCGACCAGTTTTGCTTTGATTCGATCACCTGATTTGGTCAGGATCTCCAGGTTTCGACCTAAATGCTGCGGATATTGGCGCAAATAGGCGAGGGGTTCTTTGATCCCGGGAGAAGATACTTCTAGAATATAATCATCACGAAGATTCTCCAATTGGTCGAGGTAAGGCTCCAAATACCTGCTGATCTTAGTACAAACCCCTAGGCTGATCCCTCGATCGCCATCTATAAATACCTGTATGCGCTGAGGACCACTTTTGGTCCTTATCAGAAAATAATCCGAAAAGTCATCCTCTTCAAATTTTTTCTCTAATAGTTCCGCTATATAGGCTTTTATGTCCATCACAAGCTACTCCGTAAATAAAAAGAGGGAACAGCCGTTCCCTCTTTTCTCACTTTCTGGCTGCAAATATACACATTATTTTATAGACAATCTACCTTTGTTTTACAAATCGATAAGAATGGATCAAATATTGCTTCAAGCCAAATCGACCGCTCGGCTCATCGAAGAACGTAGTTCTTTGATACCTCAGCTAGCTCTTATCACGGGTACAGGGCTCTCTCATGTACTCGATGATATGAAGATAATCGATCGGTTTAGCTACTCATCTCTGCCCGGATTTGTTTATCCAACGGTCTCGAGTCACCGAGGTTCGTTGCTTATAGGTCAATGGGAAGAGGAGGATTTGCTGGTGCTTACAGGGCGTTCTCATCGTTATGAGGGTCTTTCGATGGGAGAGATCACATTTCCCGTAAGGGTACTCCATGAATTGGGCATTCGTCAGATCATCATGTGCAATGTAGCCGGTGGTATCCATCCGAAGTATCGAGCCGGTGACATCATCTTTGTGCAAGACCATATCTATTTGATGGGGCAGCATCCGCTCATCGGATCATCCGCGACTTCCTGTATAGATGTATCCAAGGTTTATGATATGCAACTGCTACGATCCGGTGTAGAGTTTTGTGCCCATAATAGCATCCCTCATGGCATGGGGACATATGCCTGTCTGAGCGGACCTAGTCTCGAAACTCCGGCTGAGTACAAGTATCTTTATACACTAGGGGCTGATCTGGTTGGGATGTCCACCATTCCCGAGCTTTTGGTAGCGGCACAATTACAAATGAAAGTCACTGTGCTATCTATCGTATCCAACCTGTGTTATCCATTGGGTAGGATAGACAAAACCACCATCGAGGAGGTAATCCAAGTGGCAGAAGCAGCATTGCCCAATCTGAGGCTCGTACTAGGCCATCTGGTAGGGGTAGCCGGACGATCATAATTATCTATCAGAATGGATTTTTGGCCATCAACTGAAAAACTATTGAAGATGATTAGCGTTTTTTAATTAGATTTGTAACGATTTAAATATGTAGAACAGGACTTATGGGCCAATTAGAAGCAGCAAAACAACAACTGGACAAAAACGGCTTTTTAGACATAGAAGTGGATCCCACACTTGATCTGGTAGAGGAAATCCGTCGACTCAAAAAAGAAAAGAATGCCATCATTTTGGCTCATTACTATCAAGAATCGGAGATACAAGATATCGCTGACTATATCGGGGATAGTTTGGGACTATCACAACAAGCTGAGAAGACGGAGGCTGATATTATTGTATTTGCCGGAGTACACTTTATGGCTGAAACGGCCAAAATGCTCAATCCTACCAAAAAAGTTTTGCTCCCTGATCTGAAGGCGGGTTGCTCCCTGGCAGACTCTTGTCCTCCGCATTTGTTCAGAAAGTTCAAAGAAAAATATCCCGATCATGTCGTGATCAGCTATATCAACTGTACGGCTGAGCTCAAAACCTTGACAGATATCTGCTGTACTTCGTCTAATGCACATCACATCATAGATAGTGTACCTCAAGATAAATCTATCATCTTTGCACCTGATCGCAATTTGGGAGAATACCTTAAGAAGAAAACCGGACGTGACTTATTATTGTGGAATGGCAGCTGTATAGTCCATGAGATCTTTTCTAACGAAAAAATAACTAAACTCCAAGAGCGTCATCCGGAAGCCAAGCTGATAGCGCATCCCGAATGTGAAGCGCATATCCTTGAAAAAGCTGATTTTATCGGATCTACCAGTGGGCTTCTACGCTATTGTACCGAGTCATCAGCACAGATGTTTATTGTAGCTACCGAGGCGGGTATTATCCATCAGATGCAGCTCAAAAATCCTGAAAAAACATTCATTCCTGCACCTCCTAACAACACTTGTGCTTGCAATGATTGTCCGTATATGAAACTCAACACCATGGAAAAGCTTTACCTTTGTATGCAATACGAGCTACCCGAGATAGTTCTGGAGGACTGGATTGTAGAGCAAGGTAGAGTATGCATAGATCGCATGCTGGATATCTCTGCCAAAGCCGGGCTTTAGCGTTCTTTTTATGCCGAAAAGATATTTTTTAACCCTATAAACTGCTGACGAATGAAGCACTTTAATCTTTGCATTCTCAGAGAGATCCTCGTCCTCTTTTTTATATCGTTTTTACCACTTCATATAGGAGCGCAAGAGCTTCGTTTGGGGGTAAAAGTAGGTAATAATGCCACGTTTTTGATAGGTAATGAGACTACTGCAAGTTTTGCAGATAGGTTTGAGCGAGGAAATGGATATCAACTAGGTATAGAGGCTAGTTATATGTTTTATCAAACGATAGGACTACTTGTTGAGAGTAGTTTTCAGAACAATGCCTTTGACATCACGCAGGAAAAGATTGTAGATGTTTTACCTAATGGCAACACTGCCGTTGATGCATTGGTCAGTGAGCAGATTCAGGTCAAAAACGGGAGTTTGCGTTTTGGTCTATCCTTCTTATTTGACTTTGATCGATTTGATATCAGTGTGGGCTCCAATTTTGGTTTGCTCACGAGCTCAAAGGGGGATGTCCTTCGTGTATATCAAGATAGTCTTTCCGGATCTACTAGCGAAGAGCTGGACTATGATTTTCTCCAAGATGCGTCCGGTGAGGAGGGAGCTTATTGGGATCAGACGGTCGATCAGGAACCCTTGTTTGATCGCCTCCAATTTGCCGGCAATCTAGCTTTTAGGATGGATTTGCTCGGGCGCTCGGGTTTGGAGGTGAAGAGCAATTATGGGTTTGGTGATATTGTCAATGACTTGACTCGGTCTGGCGGAGCGACATTTGGCAGACAACTCGATCTACTCCTCTCTCTCAAATATAGTTTTCCTATCAAGCGCAAGAAAGACAAGACAGATATAGAGAAAGTCGATGATGGCGATTTGCCAAAATTTGAATAAAAAGGAATCGCCAGGAA
>JAJRUR010000190.1 GCA_024277695.1 Bacteroidota bacterium
CTACTGTTTGAGCCATTGACTCCGGCGGATGGAATACTAGGATCATTCAGATTATAGGGATTGCCATTGGCATCAAAATAGTCCATCTTGGTATTGATGGCTGACATAGCCATACCTAAGCCCAAGTACATATTCCATCGGTTTCTCTCTCGATGCCAAAGGATATTACCTAGACTGATAATTGCTTCCAAAGAACCACTTATTCCGGTCGTTTTGAAGTTTCTCCAGGCCCCTTCATTATTAAGAGCTTGAAGGCTATTGGACAAATTAAGATTGTCCAATTGGAGCACTCTCTTAGGTGTGATGCGACCATCAAGTCCCTTGGTGTTAAAGTACATAGCACTACCTCGGACAGATACTGTATAGCCCAATGCTTTTCTTAAGTGAAGTCCAAGCCCGTATCCTGAAGGGAACGAAGTTGGGACGTCACCATTTACTGTAAAGTGTCCTGCATGAAGCCCAAGCTCCCACATATTTTTTGGCTTTGCGGAATACTTAAAGTTTCCTTCACGCCATGCTTTATTTTGATCAGCGTCAACAGTCATTTCATCAGTTATAACCGGAGCTTTCCAAGCTTCATATTCTTGGGCGACCAAATTAGATCCTCCTATCAATAGGAATACCATGAACAAAGTGCAATACAAATTTTTCATCATAAGAATGTTTTTCTCAAATTGTGTTCTAAAATTAAATTTAAGTACAAATATATAATTTTTTGACTTGTAAATCATAAGGATCGATAAAAAAACTTCTGTGATAGCTAATACTCCACACAGTAAGAATAACAATCCTAGCTTACTAATCGAAAAAATCGTGCCAAATAACAAATTCTTTATACTTTTACATAAGTAATTATAAGAATTGCTGCGATTTATATATACAATATCAACATAATATATATTTTTACACAAAAAATTTGTTCACTATGCTTACTCATTGGTTAAAAAAGTCAAATTGGATAGCAGATGCCGATAGTCACAAATTGAGTGGCCAGATTTCGCTATTCAGCCCAAATACTGACATCAACCACTTCCAAATAGGTCTCATAGGCTTCTCATCCGATACAGACCGGCTGAGAGAGTCCCTCTTTGACTATCCTGCAACTGATCCGGATATAAGAATGATGGACCTAGGCAATCTCATCAATCCCGGTATATCTTCGCTGCTAGCCGTCACGTCGATGCTTCAAAAGAACAAGATAATACTCATCATCTTGGGTCTGCCATCAGCACTACTGACAGACTATCTCAGAGCTTCGTCGTTGGCTCTTCCCTCTTTCCATACTCTGTTGATACATAATGGTTTTGGGTTGATACCATCCTTAGATTTTGACCAAACATCTATCTCTTTGGGTGGAGTTCAACAACACCACTTATCCGCATTAGACCATAAAATATTGGATAATCATCAAGCTCAGATTATGCGCCTTGGGGCTATAAAAAAACACATCGAAGATACAGAACCACTTGTGCGTCTCGCAGATCAGCTCATCATAGATGCTTCTTCTATCAAATATGCTGATGCGCCATGCCAAATTCGATATGGAACTAGTGGTTTGACTTCAGAGGAAGTGTGCCAAATCAGCCATTATTATGGGTTTAGTCCAAATGCTAAGATCCTTATTCCTTCGGGATTTGAAGAGGCACAAAAGGAGTCCTTGAGTACGCATACGCAGATGATGTGGTACTTTATCTCAGCCGTAGCCGCAAGTACGCATCAAAGTAAATCATTACGAGAGGCCCCTATACAGTATATTGTCGAGAGCGAGCTCATCAACCAAACGCTAAAATTCCTACGGGAGCCGTCCAACGGGATGTGGTGGATTGATATCGAGACTTCAGCAGGCACCAAGAGGCTTCCATGTTCTGAAAAAGATTATGAGATGACTCTGGAAAATGAGATTCCCGAAAGGATATTCAAGTATCTAGCTCTCTAAAAACCGCTCAAGAGCTATTCCTCTACTCCCTTTGAGTAAAATTTGGCAATGCTCGAACTGGTCTAGCGAGGCGATGTCTTTTAGAGTAGATACGTCATCTGCTTTGATGGCAAAGTCCGCATCGGTCTGCGCAAAACACGATCCTACAAGATAGACTTTCTCCCAAGCATACTGACGAATATAATCGACTATAAGCTGATGTTCAGCTTCACTGTCTTGTCCGAGCTCTAGCATATCACCGAGCACCAATACTTTTCGGGGATGGTCCAGCGAGGTAAAGTACTTAAGAACAGCCATCATACTGGACGGATTGGCATTATAAGCATCCAAAAGCAGCTCATTGCTCCCCTTCAATATGATCTGCGATCGATTATTGGACGACTGATAGCCCTCCAATGCCCTCTGAATGTCTTTAGGACTCAAGCCCAAGTGCAATGCCACTCCTACAGCAAGTTTTAAGTTCTGTGTATTGTGACTGCCAAAGAGTCGTGTGTTCAATGTATTCATACGCGTATTGTACGCATAGCGTACTCCTGCGTGGAGTTGATGTGTTTCGCTAATGCGAATAGAATTATCAGCACGAGCACCGATACATATTACCCCATCCTGATCTTCTAAAAAAGACAGGCTCGGCTCATCGGCATTCTTAAAAAAAACACCTCCGTGCTGCATCAGATATACGTAGAGTTCCGACTTGGTTATCCGTATAGTATCTAGGTCACCAAAACCCTCGATATGTGCTCTTCCGACATTGGTAATCAAACCCATATCGGGCTCTGCTATTTTGCACAAAAAATCAATTTCGCCTCGAGCACTAGCTCCCATTTCAATAATAGCCAACTCCGTATCTTGTCTCAAGCGCATGAGCGTGAGCGGTACCCCGATGTGGTTATTGAGGTTGCCATCGGTAGCGATACAATCATACTTTTGGCTCAAGACTTTATGGATGAGTTCTTTGGTTGTGGTCTTGCCATTGGTACCTGTAATGGCCAGCACTTTGACACCCACTTGCCGTCGATGATAGTTTGCCAATGTTTGCAAAGCCTTCAGGCTATCCGATACAAAGATACATTTAGGAAACTCTGCCAGATATGGATCACTCACAACTGCTGCTGTAGCTCCTTTTTGGATAGCAGATATCGCAAATTGGTTGCCATCAAAGTGCGGCCCTTTAATCGCAAAAAAGATACCCGGGCCTTTGATCTTTCTTGAATCCGTATAGATCTGAGGATATGCAAGGAATTTCTTATAAAGTGCTTCTATCATATAGCCCAATTAAGCAACAAAGTCTCTGAAATATCTTTTTCGGAGACTTTGTTATTTAGTACAATCATCTTGTTCAAGAGCGGAAGCTATTTATATTTTCGCTTTGGTTTTTTCATTTTGCGTTTGAAGAAATTACCGGCGGCATCTTCATTGCCGGAAGCACCACCTACTCGCGTCATAGCACATCTAAAACCAATGGTCTTACTGGATTTGTTTTCATCCTTAAATCTTCTGGCTCCCGGAGACAACCAATATAGTCTATCTGCCCAAGATCCTCCTTTGATTACTCTGGATTGATCATTGATCAAGGTTGTCTTGCCATATGCATATACGATGTCTTCCGAGTCACCGTCCGAAAAGTCTCTCAAGTCTGCCTTACGATAGTTATCACGTTCTCCTATTTCTTCGTCTGTGACTTTGCGATATTGGATTCTTCCCAAACTGTCTTTGACAGGAATACCATCTTCATCCAATAATATAGTTTTGAATTCATTTCCTCTAAAGGGATTGAGATCGTGATTTTCTACATCACGCAATGTCTGGCCGGTCATAGGTCTATATACATCTTGTACCCATTCACTAACATTACCCGCCATATTGTACAGACCAAAGTCATTGGGCCAAAAAGCTCTGATCGGTCCGGGGATGTGCGAGTTATCGTTCAATTTTCCTGCAATACCCATATAGTCACCACGTCCTCTTTTGAAGTTAGCTAGCATGGCACCCTGTTCTTTGGTATGTTTCAACTGTCGAGCTGTCGTACCATTCCAAGGATAGATACGCTTATCCGTAATCCGTTCTTCTTTGCTAGATGGTTGCAATCCTTGCAATCCCCATGCTGCATACTCCCATTCCGCTTCGGTAGGTAAGCGATAAGAGGGTAGTAGGATTCCATCACTTCGGTTGACGCTGCGCTCTCCTCCGGTACGCTTATCCGGCAAATTCTTGCGTACATCTCCCTTGTACAATCCGTACAGATAAGCGTCCGTATTAAAACTCGACGAATCACGATCCGGACTAGGGTTTAAAATGCCTTTTTCGATCAGCATCATTTTATTGACTTGATCTGTTCTCCACTTACAATACTCATTGGCTTGAACCCAAGAAACACCGACTACAGGATAATCGTCATAGGCAGGGTGTCTAAAATAGTTCTCAACAAAAGGCTCATTGAAAGAAAGCTCTTCTCTCCACACCAAAGTATCGGGCAGAGCATCTTTTACTACTTGCTTCGCATCTTGACCAAATACCGTTTGCAACCAATAGATATACTCCCGATAACCAAAATTAGACACCTCCGTCTCATCCATATAAAACGAAGACACCGTTACACGTCGTGGAACATTGTTCCATTCAAAAGTAACATCCTGTTCGGTCTGACCCATGTCAAAAGTACCTCCGGGTACGAGTACCAAGTTGGGACCGGTCAATTGACCGTGAAAATCAGCTTTATCATAACCACCCCACTTTTCATCACCGAGCTTAGATCCCGTAAAATCAGACCTGCCACTAGATTTGCTACCACAGCTGTTTAGGCCTAATATGAGACCTGAAAACAATATCAAATAAGCGATTCGCTTCATAATTTATAATGTTTTTATTATTAAGTGCGTCAAATATATGCAAAAATATATTTCAAATCGTAAGGTTTAACTACTTAATCCTTGCAAAAATTGTACTACATATTGTTTTTTTACCTAAAAATAGAAAAACAATCGTTGTATTGCGGCTCTTTTTGATAACCTTCTGCCTTGTCCAAGTTGATCAAAACTCCGAGTTCATGAGTCCCACCTGTAGCACCGGACAACTGTGATAAGGTGAAGTCATAACTATAGCCTATTCTAAACATATCCCGCTCCATCCCTAAGGAAAATATCAAAGCATCAGCATTCTGCTTCACTTGCCGATACAGTATGCCCAACTGCACAATATCACTATGCCATATCGCTCCGGCTTCCAGCTGTCGAGCTTGACGCTGACGTATATAGTTAAACACCGGATTGATCGAAGCCAAACTCGTAATACCCAAATCCCTTAAAGGGATAAAAAAACCTCCCTGCACAGATGCCCTCACCGGTAGATCACCATTCTCTACACGCTTAAGAAAAGAGATATCCGGTGAATTTAGATTGTGCAAGGATATTCCTAAAAAGTACCTATCACTTTGAGCTACTACACCCATACCTGTACTGAGATAGTTTCTTTGGTTTTGATCGATAATCTCCGATGTACTTTGGGGTACACCTCCATTAAATATTTGTCCCAAAAACGGATCGAGCTGGTCACCAAATACAAGTTTGGTCTGGTCTAGCCTAAACTGACCAAATGTCAAATCCAGACCCATATGTAACTTAAAGCCTGATCGCAAGCTCAACTGATAGACATAGTTAAGACTGGCAGAAGTATTCTTGAGTATCCCGTCACCCGCATCATCCAGAGCAAACCGAAGACCAAAACCACTATGCATTGCACGCCAAGCCTTATCCACACTAAACATGAGTGATTTGTAGGCCACTCCAAAAGAGGGATATTGATAACGATAGTTCAGATTAAATCTCGGAGCATCCGTCATACCTGTAAAACCCGGATTGAGATAGGTCGGAGCCAAATAGAATTGAGAAAAGGCCAAATCTTGGGTGCAAACCGACCCAACACTCCATAGGATGAGCATATATACTGCCCACATCCGTCTTTGCAGCGACATCAATGTAAAACTCATAGGTATTTTCACTTAATTATAGACGTTTTTATAATAGTTTTATTGTCATTTGCGTTTTTAAGTCGTATATTTCCAAATTGTTTCAAACAATCACATTATATGCGGATACTACTTCTCTTCGTTTTCTTGAGTTTTTTTCTGAATTCAACCAAAGCTCAAAAAATCATTCTGGATCAAACTGTACATCTGACTTGGTTAGATAACAGTCGCTCTTATGAGCCATTAATGAACAAAGATATAGAAATGCCACAATTCGAAGGTGCCTTTTACGGAACTCCTCTCCCCGCACTTCCCAAATGGCTCAAAAAAGTAGATCTCGACATGGATGGAAGCTTATCTATCCAACTCTTGGACCAACAATATGAACCCATAGAAGCTGTAAATGCTAACTTTAACCAATTGACTGATGACATTATTCTTGAAAGTAACATTATCCAAAGCCGAAAAGAATTCGCGGGATTTGTACAGTTCATACCCATCCGAAAAACTACAAATGGCGGATTTGAGCGATTGGTCTCCTTCCAAATTCAGATTCTTTTTACTCCCTCCAAAAAGCAAATTACTTTTAGATCAACTCCATTCAAAACCGAATCCATCCTCCGGTCAGGCCAATGGTTTAAACTAGCTACAACAGACCATGACGTCTATAAAATCACTCCTGACCTACTGAGCCAAATGGGGCTAGACCCTTCGTCGATCAACCCCAATCGCATCGGAATCTTTGGAAATGGTGGCGGTACTATGCCGGAACCTAATGATGCCGAGCGGATAGACGATCTAGAGCAAATACCGATACAGTTTTTTGGAGATTCGGACGACCGATTCGAAGAACAAGAGTACTTTATTTTCTTTGCCGAAAGTCCTGATGATCTAACATATGACGCATCTACTCTACGATTTAATACTCTAAAGAATCCCTATACGCACAATAATTATTATTTTCTCAATCCAAATACCTCCAATCCCCTTAGAGTAAAAAGTGATGCTACACCCACGCAGATAGACCGACAGAGCTCCCAATACTATGACATACAACGCTATGAGCGTGAGCTGTTTAACATCTTGGACTGGCGTCCATCAAGCCATGGGTCGGGTAAGCGATGGTTCGGTGACATTTTTGGTGCTGCTGCGCGCAAAAATTTTGATAAAGAATTTGATCTCAACAACTATGTCACAGGGACAAACCTGCGTTGGAGTGCACTTGCCGCTGTAGTATCCTTTTCAGGACTTACGCGATTCACAATAAGTGTAGGACCTAGCTCAGAAACAGAAACATTTAGAACTGTCCCTGTCAATACCGCCGTCAACGCTAATATCGCAACACTAGAAGCTTTTGAAGGAAGTTTTGAACTCGATAGCCCCACTCCGGGGAGTATCGATGTAGAGTTTTTTCCTTCAGCTTCTGAAAGTACAGGCTGGCTGGATTATATTCAGATCGAAGGAGTCAAAAACCTCCAACTAGATGCCGACCAAGGCTCTCTACTTGCCAGAACTATTGAGCAGGGAGATATCCAAGGTGTAGAATACACTTTATCAACTCTATCTGACCAAAGTTTAGTTTGGAACCTTAATGATCCGAGCAATCCTAAAGCTCCTACCCTACAACGGGCAGATGGCACCATAACATTCAGTATATCGAGTAGCACGCTCAACCAATTTATTGCATTCAATCCGGACCGCGTTGATAAGATTCCGGAGTATATAGGACCGATTACAAACCAAAACTTACACAGTATCTCCGGAGCAGAGATGATCGTCATACATCACTCGGACTTCAGTACCGTAGCAGAAGAGTTTGTCCGCTATAGAGAACAACAATCCGGGATGAAGATCGTAACCGTAGATATCGATCAAGTGTATAATGAGTTTAGTGGTGGAGCCCAAGATGCCACAGCCATAAGAGATTTTTGCCGTATGATCTATGAACGAGATCCCGATTTTAAGCACTTATTGCTCATAGGTGATGCTTCGTTTGATATGAGACACATACGTGATGAACTAACAAATCAAAATTTTGTAACTACATATCAAACGGTTGAATCTATTAACCCGATCAATGCATACCCCTCGGATGATTATTTTGCATTACTTGATGACAATGAGGGGACACCGACACTCTCCGGTGGTATGGACATCACGGTGGGGAGATGGCCGATTCAGAAAGAGTCAGAAGGCATGATCATATTGGATAAAATTAAAAAATATGAGTCGGACAGTAGGTTTTTAGGAGATTGGAAACAACGTATCTGCCTAGTAGCTGATGACGAAGATGGCAAACTTCATGGAGAACAAGCAGAGACCCTTGCAAAAAGGCTTTACAGTAACTACCCCAACTTTGAATATGCCAAAGTCTATCTCGATGCGCATGTCCAAGAGTCTAACTCCGGAGGTGATCGATACCCTACGGTCAATAAAAAAATAGATGACGACTATGCACGCGGCCTATTTTTGATGAATTATATCGGGCATGGAGGCAATAAGGGATGGGCACAAGAACGCATTCTCACCATTCCACAGCTCCTTCAGTGGAAACAAAAAAACGGATATCCGATTATCGTTACAGCAACCTGTTCTTTTGCAAGTTTTGACGATCCTGATTTTACCAGTGCAGGAGAACTCACCTTGCTCCAACCTGCCGGAGGCGTAGTTTCGATTTTATCCACAACGCGTATCGTTTATGCTTCGCGTAACTTTGAATTGATCACTGAACTATTCAAAGATATATTCGAAAAAAATCCCGATGGCAGTCGCATGACTTTGGGAGAAGTGACACGAATAGCCAAAAATAACTTAAGTGCCGGAGCATCTACCACAAATGCTCGAAAATTTGGAGTCTTTGGCGACCCATCTATGTTACTCGTACTACCGAGATATGACGTAATTACGAGCCATATCAATGGAAAACCAACATCGGATATGACCAAAATAGATAGCTTTAGTGCACTTAGAGAGATGGTTGTCAAGGGCTATATTAGCGACCAAGGGACAATCCAATCTAATTTTAATGGTGAACTGGACATCAAGGTCTATGACAAACCCCTCGTCCAAAAAACACTAGGGCAGAACAGTACGGTTTTTGAATTTGAGACGCAAAACAATGTAATTTTTAGGGGTAGATCATCCATTGAGAACGGAGAGTTTGAATATCGATTCATCGTGCCTAAAGATATCAACTACAAATTTGGGGAAGGCAAAATCCTCTATTATGCCAACAGTAACCACACCGATGCAGCAGGCAATCAACAAGGCATCATCGTAGGCGGAACCGCAAAAAATGGAATCATCGATGACCAAGCCCCCAAAATCGATTTATATTTTGGAGATCCTTCTTTTGTATCCGGATCTGAAGTCAGCTTCAACCCAACTATGATCGCCGATATTTCTGATGACTATGGTATCAATATATCCGGCATAAGTATAGGACACGACCTTACAGCTGTCGTCGACAATAATATTCGTCAAACTACCATACTCAATGACTTTTATCAAGCTACACTTGACAAACCTAATGAAGGTCGTGTCGAATACCAATTCAAGGATTTGGAAGAAGGACTGCACACTTTAACTGTTACGGCTTGGGATATCGCCAATAATAAAGGTGAAGCCACAATTGAATTTTTGGTCGTCAACAGGACTCAGTTTGACTTGACACGCATCCTTAACTATCCCAATCCTTTTACGACAAATACCGCTTTTCAGTTTGAACATAATCTGCCTAATAGCGCTCTAGATGTACAAATAGACATCTATACCATCAGTGGTCAAAAAATCAAGACCATCCAAGAATCTGTAATCAGTGAAGGAAAACTGGTCAGAAATATAGTTTGGGATGGATTAGATGACTATGGAGACCCTATCGGTCGTGGAGTATATTTGTATAAATTAAAAGTACTGTCTGACAATATCAACAACACTGATGCGTTTTCTGCAGAGAGTGGCTTCGAACGACTTGTCATTCTTAAATAAATACTTATATATTTGTCACTTTTTTTAACCGTAATTACTACAATTTATGAAACAATTTGGAAGTGTCTTATTACTTCTTTGCTTTGTAGGAGTATCCCGTCAAGCCTTTGGACAGTGCATCCCTAATCCAGACCCAAATAGTCCAATTCAATGGATCCAAGCCGGATCAGAAGATAGTCCTGAGGCTTGCCTCAATGCTATCCCCACTACGATGCCTTTTTTGCTCATAGCACCTGATGCTCGATCAGCCGGAATGGGAGATGTAGGTATCGCCACAAGTGCTGATCCCAATAAAATGCATCACAATCAATCCATGTTGGCTTTTTCTGATCAGGATTTCAGTATCTCTGCTACATATACACCATGGTTACAGGACTTGGGGCTCAATGATATCTATCTAGCCTATCTGTCCGGATATTACAAACTTGATGATCTCCAAACCGTAGGTCTAGGTCTAAGGTATTTTTCCTACGGAACAATTAACTTTACTGATGATAGTGGTACCAATATCGGTTTGGGACAACCCTTTGAAATGGAATTTAATCTAGCCTATGCCCGAAAATTGTCCGATAATCTTTCTGCTGCACTCGGTGGCAAATATCTATATTCCAACCTCGCTGCAGGACAAACCATCGGAAATATAGACATCAATGCAGCTACCTCTGTAGCCGCAGATATTTCGCTGACCTATAAAGCACCCCTCAATATGTCCAGTGTACTGGGAAGCGATTTGACTTTTGGTCTCGCCATCAACAATATCGGTGCCAAAGTCAGCTATACCCAAAGCGCAATAAAGAACAATATCCCTACTAGCTTTAATTTTGGAACGGCTTGGAACGTAGATATTGATGCCTACAACCGCTTTACCTTTGGGGCAGATGTACATAAGCTATTAGTCCCAACCCCAATCCCTCCTGACCATCCGGACTATGACAAAAATAATGATGATGTCCCGGACTACCTACAACAATCTGTAGTCAGTGGAATGTTTTCCTCATTTGGTGATGCCCCCAACGGCTTCAGTGAGGAACTTCAGGAGTTTCAATGGTCTGTGGGTGCCGAATACTGGTACAATGAACAATTTGCCGTCCGAACAGGATATTTTAACGAACCCAGAACCAAAGGAAATCGGCAATATCTCACCCTTGGAGCAGGAATCACATACAATGTTTTTGGACTTAACTTTTCTTATCTAATTGCAACTAATGCGCAAAATAATCCCCTAAATAATACCTTTAGGTTTTCGATGATCTTTGACATCAACGCCATCAATTATGATGAAGAAAACTAAAAAGACTAAGGGTTTCTAAAACACTCTTCAATAATACTAAAGAAGCAGTATGATTTCCTATCGTACTGCTTCTTTGTTTTAGTTTTGGATGATGATTATACTAAAAAACCCATTAAAATCTATTCAAAATATACCTTAGCTCATCAAAAACAACTTATGTTTTACAGTTTTTATGACCTTGAACTCCAGCTAAAATAATAGTGCCTAAATTTCCCTTCTAACTACAACAAAACGAGGTCACTTACGTTATATTTTTAATCGCAAATCACTCAGCTCGGATATAGATGGGATACCGCTCAGTTTTCTTAAAACCCTACGCAAGATCCGTAGCCCATGGACTCAAGATCAAGCGGCATAATGCCATCAAAGATCAGGAGCGTATCTTTAGAGAACTCATAAAATCAGCCAAAAAAACCAGTTTTGGAAAGGAGCATCAATTTGATCAGATTAGGAGCATCTCAGACTTCCAGTCTCGTGTCCCTATATCAGAATATGAAGGACTCAAACCATATATCGATAGGATCATAACAGGAGAAAAAGATGTACTGTGGCCGGGGAGACCCAAATATTTTGCAAAGACTTCCGGCACTACGTCCGGAAGTAAATACATTCCCCTTACGCGAGCCAGTGCACCTACACATATTGCAGCTGCACGTACAGCACTATTTAACTATAGTTATGAATGGAAAAATGATAGCATTTGGAATGGAAAAGTCATCTTTTTGTCCGGAAGTCCAAAACTTGAAAAAACGGGAAAAATTCCCACAGGACGTCTATCCGGAATCGTCAACCACCTCGTCCCCAGTTGGCTGAAACCCAATCAACTTCCCAGCTATCAGACGAACACAATCAACGACTGGGAAACCAAACTTGACAGTATAGTCGAGGAGACAATCATGCAAGACATGCGGCTCATTAGTGGTATTCCGCCTTGGCTGATCATGTATTTTGAGCGTTTGATCCATAAAAGTGGAGCTCCGGATATCAAGAGCCTATTTCCCAATTTCACCACACTCATACACGGTGGTGTCAATTTTGACCCCTACCGGTCCAAAATTGAAGCCCTTATAGGAGGACAAGTGGATTATATTGAAACCTATCCTGCATCTGAGGGTTTTATCGCCTTTCAAGATCGCAAAAATGCAGACGGATTATTGCTCAACACTTTTGGGGGGATGTTTTACGAATTTGTACCCGCAGACGAGATCAATAGCATGCAAGCTACCAGACTTAGCCTTGACGAGGTCCAAACAGGTGTCAACTATGCAATCATACTAAGCACCAATGCCGGACTTTGGTCGTATTTGCTGGGCGATACTATCTCATTTGCGAGTCTTGATCCTTTTTTGATCAATGTCACAGGAAGGGTAAAACACTTTATCTCTGCATTCGGAGAACATGTCATCGGAAAAGAAGTCGATCAAGCAATATACAGAGCGGCAGAACAGTTTGACGCCCGCATCAGCGAGTTTACAGTAGCACCCAAAATACAAACCGAACAGGGAGTTCTCCCCTATCACGAGTGGTATATAGAATTCGAAAAAGAACCAACAGATCTCAAGGCATTTGCAAAAGAAGTGGATAATCAACTCCGCTCTCAGAACAGCTATTACGATGATGTAATCTCCGGAGGTGTCATCCGTCCTTTGGTGATCCGCAAACTTCCACGAGGTAGTTTTATCCATTATATGAAATCTATTGGAAAGCTTGGTGGTCAAAACAAATTACCCAGACTATCCAATGATCGCGATATTGTCAACCAACTCTCCAAATATCTCCAACAAGACAGTTTGGTGACTTAGCCCTAAATAGCTTTATGTTGTGTTTTATATTAAAAAAACTTATCTTTGCGCGCTTATGCTAAAAAATCTATTTGTTTTTCTGAGTTTACTCTTTGTATTCGGCTCGACATCCTGTCGTAGCGAATTTGAAAAAGTACGCCAAAGTGGAAATCCAAAAAAGATATTGGCCCAAGCCAACCAATACTACAAAGAAGAAAATTATCAAAAAGCTCAAATGCTTTACGAGCTCGTAATTTCAGACTATAGAGGTAAACCCGAAGCCGAAGAAATTATTTTTAGGTATGCTTACACCCACTTCAATATGGGATTGTACTACTCCGCTGTACACTACTTCAAGAACTTTGCCAATACCTTCATCAACAGCCAATATAGAGAAGAAGCTGAGTTTATGTCAGCATATTCGCTATATAAGCAGTCACCAAATTACAAATTGGGACAAGAAAACACCCAAAAGGCGATTGATCAACTTCAAGTATTTATCAATACTTATCCTGAAAGCACACGCGTCAAAGAGTCCAATCGCCTCATAGATGAATTGAGAGCAAAACTAGAGCTCAAAGCATTTAAAGAAGCCAAACTCTATTACGACATGAGACAGTATCAGTCTGCGCTTCATGCCTTTGATAATGTACTCAAAGATTTTCCAGGTACAAAAAATACCGAACAGATAAGATATCTAGCTGTAAAATCTTCTCAACTATTGGCCGATCAGAGTGTTTATGAAAAGCAAAGCCTGCGTTATGAGGAGGCAATCGATAATGCTGAACTCTTTCTCAGGAAACATCCAAAAAGCAAATACAAATCTAAGGTAAAGGCTATCTTAAAACATATAAAAAGTCAAACAAAAAAATTAAAATCATGACAGACATCAGACAGAAATCTCAAAATATAGCACCTCAGGTCGAGCCGATAGACATCAATAAATTTATCAATAAAACAGGCAATCTCTATGAGGCACTTGCCATTATCGCAAAACGCACTAATCAACTCAATAGCAGTATCAAACAAGAACTGCACTACAAATTAGAAGAGTTTGCCGTTCAAAGTGATACCATTGAGGAAATACAAGAAAATAAAGAACAAATCGAGATTTCAAAGTTCTATGAGCGCCTTCCTAATTCGGCACTCATCGCTACAAACGAGTTTCTCCATGACCAGCTGATCTACCGACACCGTTCCGAAGCAGCTACTTCTGATGAAGATATCGAAGCTTAGTCATTCGTTTTTGACAATATGACACTCCAAGGCAAAAAAATACTGTTAGGTGTCTGCGGTAGTATTGCAGCATATAAGTCCATAATTTTGCTTCGCCAACTCACCAAGCTGGGTGCAGAAGTACAAGTCATCATGACTCCAAGTGCTACTGAGTTTGTAGCTCCTCTAAGTTTCAGCACCTTATCAAAAAGGCCCGTATATACTAATATCATGGACCAAGACAGTTGGAATAACCATGTAGAGCTGGGCCTGTGGGCAGATCTGATGATGATTGCACCTGTTACAGCCAGCAGCCTATCCAAACTCGCTTCCGGAATGGCAGACAATATCGTCACAGCGTGCTATCTCTCAGCTCGTTGTCCGGTATTCTTAGCTCCGGCTATGGACTTGGATATGTGGCAACATCCCTCCACACAAAATAATATAGATATCCTGCAAAAATATGGCAATCATATCATCCTCCCTACGCATGGCGAGCTCGCTAGCGGGCTATTCGGAACCGGCAGACTCGCTGAGCCCGAAGATATCGTTCGGCAGATTGGTGATTTTTTTTTGAACGCGGATAGCCTTTCTGATCACTATGTACTCATCAATGCCGGTCCGACGATCGAATATATCGACCCTGTACGATATTTGAGCAACCCATCTAGTGGAAAAATGGGTATTGCCCTCGCAGAGCAAGCCATACTACGAGGAGCCAAAGTCCACTTGATACTCGGTCCTACCAATCAAGACATACCCCGAGGACTTTTTAAGTGCACGCGAGTAGAAAGTGCTCAAGAAATGTTTGATGCTACTACCAATGCTTTTCCCGACTCGACAATTTGCATATTGGCAGCAGCAGTTTCTGACTACAAACCTGAGAGAAAGTCCACAGAAAAAATCAAAAAAACCGGTCAAGATATGATGCTCCGACTTGTCCGCACGCAAGACATAGCTGCACATTTAGGTACCCAAAAAATGCCCCACCAAGTTCTGATAGGATTTGCATTGGAGACTCAGGACGAGCAAAAAAATGCTTACAAAAAACTCCAGAAAAAGAATTTGGACTTCATCGTACTCAACTCCTTGCGAGATCCCGGTGCTGGCTTTCGCCAAAATACGAACAAAATAACGATCATCGATCGAAATAATAAAATCCAAGATTTTAAGTTAAAGAGCAAGAACAAAGTAGCAGCAGATATATTGGATGCTGTTCAAAAGCTATTCGTATGAAAAAATTTTATGTATGCAGCGTGATTACTCTTTTGTTGATCACTACCTTAAATGCACAAGAGTTTAACTGCAGTTGCAAAATCAATACGCCAAAACTATCTCAAACAGATCCAAAAATATTTCAAGATCTACAGAATCGGATCGAAGAATTTATGAATGGCCAACAATGGACTAGCCATACCTTTGAACCCGAAGAAAAAATCAAATGCAGCATTCAAATAACAATTCAAGACGAAGGAGACGACCGTGTATATGGAGGTGAAATGGCCATACGCTCGTTTAGACCCGTTTTTGGAAGTAACTATGAGACCACCCTACTAGCTCACAATGACCGCGATATACGCATCGCCTTTGAAGAACATCAGCCTATTGTATTTAGCCAAGACAGCTATATAGACAATCTCTCCTCCATACTCAGCTATTATGCTTACTTAATGTTGGGATTAGATTATGACAGTTTTTCGCCTTTCGGCGGAGAACAGTATTATATACAAGCTAAACGGATTATGGATCTTATCCCGCGAGGTATCGCCCAACGGTTTAGAGGATGGACAGAGTCCGAAAGCAATAATAATCGATATTGGATAATAGAAAGTATACTTAGCCCCAAAACTAAACCATTGCGAAAAAGTTGGTACGATTACCATCGCAAAGGTTTAGATATCATGTATCAAAAACCGGAGGAAGGAAGAGTCGTCTTGTCGGATGCCTTACAGATATTGCCTAAGACATTCCGAGCCAATCCCAGATCTATGGCACTCTTGATATTTAATTTTGCCAAAGCATACGAAATCGTAGAAATATTTAAGCAAGGTACTTCTACAGAAAAAGCAGCCGTCTTTAAGATAATGGCTGAAGTAGATCCATCCAATATCAGTAAGTACAATGATATCAGAAGATAATCCGGTGACGACACTACACCTCGCTATATTTGCATCAGGTCGAGGCTCCAATGCTCAAGCGATTATAGACTACTTCAGAAACCATAAATCTATCCAAGTCCGCCTCATAGTCTCCAATAAAAGCCATGCCGGAGTACTGGATATAGCCCACCGAGAGGCCATCCCCTCTTATGTAATAAAAGACAGAGCCTCTTTTGAACAAGGAAAAAAAATATCCAAATACTTATCTGGATACAAGATTGATTATATCATACTCGCCGGATTTTTATGGCGGATACCCGAAAATTTGATCGACCGGTATAAACAAAATATCCTCAATATCCATCCCGCACTCCTTCCAAAATATGGGGGCAAAGGCATGTACGGTCAACATGTCCATCAGGCAGTAAGTGCCGCCGGCGAAGTACAAAGCGGAATGACTATCCACCTTGTCAGCCCACAATACGATGAAGGTAAAATAATTTTTCAAAAGACTGTAAACATCAATGCCCACGAAGACCCCAAAATAATAGCCCAAAAAGTCCTTGGACTCGAACACCGCTACTATCCGACTACCATCGAAAAATATATCCTTCAACATCAAAAAACATCCGGATGATTGCAGGGTAGTTGATATCAGTGGGATATACTCGCGTGAAATTCTTTTTGAATTCTGTCAGTATAAAGAGCCAATATTGACCGGATATCAAGCTCAGACTGAGACTTAAGTATAAAGCCTATGTGATAGGGTTTGTCCAGCCTCCACACAATCTCCGGGGCATCAAAAGTACTCGTATCCGGAGCTTGATAGCGACTCAATGAAAGAACAATACCTGCAGGTGCATATCCTACTGTTTTTAACTGATATATCTTATTTTCTATAAGGTCCGACTCCATCTGTGCCCATTCGACCCATAGATTAACCCCTGTCGCAGCCTCAATCATTTCAGCCAGATGTGCACCACCTACTCGTGCAGCCGTCTCTAAAAAATAAAATTTTCCATCCGCATCAGACCGAATAAATTCAGAGTGAAAGGGTCCATGTTTCAAACCAAAATGTTGAACGAGTCTGCGATTTAGCCCAAATAATTCTACTGCATCTTCACAACTAGGATCCATAGTC
>JAJRUR010000191.1 GCA_024277695.1 Bacteroidota bacterium
AAAAAATATCCGATATGCAACTACTCAAAAATACTTTATTCGTACTTTTTTCTATCATCTTATCTACTTCTTGTGTTAGCAAAAAACAACTCGCCCGAGTACAGTCAGAACTAGACCTCGCTAACGAACAACTGGGCAAATGTGGCAAAAGCCTCCATGACTACATGGCCAAAATATCCATTTGCGAGCAAGAAAAAGAAAGACTAAAAGGTGAACTCAAAAATCTCAACACCAACCTCAAACTCCGAGCTGAACAAATCACCGACCTCAAAGACCAAATTTCTGATATCCGCACACAACGAGATAAAACAGTAGAGCAAGTAGGTGACCTCACCGTCCTCTCCCAATCCGCTAGCGATAATATCAAAGAAACCCTCCAACAACTCGAATACAAAGACAAGTACATCAACCTCCTACAGTCAGCCAAAACTAAAGCAGATTCCATAAACCTGGCTTTGGCTGTCAACCTAAAGTCCGTACTCAAAAAAGGTATTGAAGATGATGACATTAATATCAAAGTCGATAAAACCGTGGTCTTTATCAACCTCTCCGACAAAATGCTCTATCGTAGCGGACGATGGGATCTCAGTACACGAGCATATGATGTGCTCGGAAAAATAGCCAAAATCATTCAATCAAGACCTAATTTCGAAGTGATGGTCGAAGGATATACCGACAATGTATCCATAAATAACAGCTGCATCCGCGACAACTGGGATCTGAGTGTCAAACGAGCTACCTCTGTAGTCCGTGCATTACAAAACCGCTTCAACATAGACCCCAACCGCTTAATCGCTGCCGGACGTGGTGAGTATAATACACTCGCTACGAATGATACCAAAGAAGGCAGAGCCGTAAATCGTCGTACCAGAATCATCATTCTACCAAAACTCAACCAATTCTATGACCTGCTCAATCCCGATCTGGTTCCCGAATAGTTCAAAACTTCGAGAGCAGCACGCTATAAACGCTCGATGTATATGGAAAAGTAACTATCGCCAATGAAATAAAGTGATACGAGAGTTTCCTGATGAGTAATAATTTTGGGCGAGGAAATGGAAGAGAGCAACGAATATTAAGTTATTTAAAATATCAGAAACATAAGAAATAATTATAATATATACACCTCTGTTTATCTGTTATTTACATCCTTACACCCTGCGCAATGAATGACTATTCTTCATTAAGAAGCCTGTCAAGGTACTCTTATGAGCTCTTGACTTTGACCATTTTGTACGACCAGAAGTCACATGGGTATGAGCGTATTTTACGATTAGTGATACGCCTTGGATTTTGTATTAAAAAAATCCTCCCTCACCCGAGAATAGATCGCATCCTCACTGAGTGAGCTAATGCCAAACTACTACCAACTATTGGGTTTTGGTGCGGATAGTAATTATCTTTGCTCTATGAATGTACTCATACTCGGTAGCGGAGCGAGAGAGCATGCTTTCGCTTGGAAAATCGCTCAAAGCCCAATGCTCACCAAACTTTTTATCGCCCCCGGCAATGCCGGTACTGCACTACATGGTACTAATTTTGATATCGATCTTAATGATTTTGATGCAATAGGACAGTTGATTAAAGATCAAAAAATCGATCTACTTCTCATCGGGCCCGAAAATCCACTCGTCCAAGGCTTGCGAGATGAGCTACAAGCTGACACTGAACTCACAGATCTGATCATCATCGGACCGGATAGAGCCGGTGCTCAACTTGAAGGAAGTAAGGCTTACGCCAAACATTTTATGACCGAAAACCGCATTCCCACAGCTGACTTCTATGAAATCACCAAGCAAAATATCGATCAAGGCTTTGATGCTTTGGATCAGATGAAAGCACCCTATGTACTCAAAGCCGACGGTCTGGCAGCAGGCAAGGGAGTCATCATCACCGAAGATCTCAACGAAGCAAAATCCATCCTCAAAAACATGCTGCAAGGACAGTTTGTAGATGCAAGTCAGTGCGTAGTAATCGAATCCTTTTTGGAGGGTATCGAATTTTCGGTATTCGCTTTGACGGACGGTATTAACTACCTCATCTTACCGGTAGCCAAAGACTACAAACGCATAGGCGAGGGCGATACAGGACCTAATACGGGAGGTATGGGTGCAGTATCGCCAGTCCCATTTGTAGATCAAAAAATGATGGACAAAGTCACCAAACGTATCATACAGCCTACCTTACAGGGTCTCAAAAAACGTAACATCTTCTACCAGGGATTTATCTTTTTTGGCTTAATCAATTGTGGCGGAGATCCCTTTGTGATCGAATACAATTGCAGAATGGGCGACCCTGAAACTCAAGTCGTCCTCCCACGCATAAAAAATGACTTCTTAGATCTTCTAGTACACTCCGCACAGCAAAACCTGCATACTGTTTCCATCGATATCGACCCTCGATTCCTTAGCAATGTCGTATTGGCTTCTCAAGGTTATCCCGCCGCCTACACAAAAAACAAAATAATCAGCTTACCTACTCCTCCCCACCTCGATACCATCATCATCCATGCAGGCACCAAAATGGATGAAAATCAGTTACGGACTCAAGGAGGTCGAGTACTCAGCTGCTGTGCCTTTGGAG
>JAJRUR010000192.1 GCA_024277695.1 Bacteroidota bacterium
TCGATTCGGCCAAAAGCACCGGAACACAATGTATAGAACTCTATACCGGTACGTATGCAGCTCGATACCCCGAAGAGCCGGATATCGCTATCGCTCCATTTGTCCAAACAGCTCAAGAGGCGTATCAAGCAGGACTTGCTGTCCATGCCGGACACGATCTCAATCTCCACAACTTGAGATATTTCTACCTCAATATCCCTTATCTGGCCGAAGTAAGTATCGGACATGCACTGATTTGTGATGCATTATATTACGGACTGTCTTCTACTGTGCAGATGTATCTTTACAGACTTAGAGGATCTTAGTTAGATAATATGGTTTCTGGCAAAAAAAGAACATAACACTCAAATCTGTTCAATTGGTGATAAACTCAATGCAAAAATACTATGGTTTCAGTGCTTGGAATATGTATAATATGCTTGTAATCAATGAGATATACTGCCATCATCCCTTTGGATCTATACGGAGACTAGCTTAGACAGTGTTTGGACATTTTTATTCGTTATCAGAACAGGAGAGCCCCTAAGCTAAAAAAATATGAAAATATTTGTTTATTATTAACATTTATTTAATCTTTGAACAGTTATTGGCTATCATTTTTTAACGATTCGTAAACTAAAATTCAAAAATTGTATGAAACGACTTTTATTATTCAGTTTTATGATGTTCGTCGCCGTGGGATTTGCCATCGGTCAGCGAACAGTCAGTGGAGTAGTAACCGATGCTGATGGAGAACCCATGATCGGTGCTGCTGTACAAGTAAAAGGAACTACCATCGGTACGCTTACCGAAGTGGACGGTTCTTATTCGGTAAATGTTCCGGAGGGAGCAAATACGCTTCTTATCAGCTATGTGGGCTATGAGAGTCGTGAAATCGACTTAGGCGTATCCAATGTGGTGGATGTTATCCTCTCTTCTGGAAAGGTCCTCGAAGAAGTAGTAGTCACTGCCGGGGGACTCGAAAAAAACAAGGCAAGACTCGGCTATGCCATCCAAAATGTGGATGCCGATGAGATCGTACAGTCACAGGAAGTGAACCTCATCAATGCCTTAAACTCTAAAGTAGCCGGTGTTCAGGTAGTCAGTTCTTCCGGATCTCCCGGAGCTTCTGCCAATATCCGTATTCGCGGTAATACCTCGGTCAACGGTAGCAATGAACCACTATTCGTAATCGACGGAGTACCGATTGACAATACCAGTTCGGGCAATGGAGTAGCTGGTGTAGATCAGTCCAATAGAGCAATCGATCTCAATCCGAATGACGTAGAGAGTATGACCGTACTCAAAGGCCCTTCTGCTACTGCACTCTATGGTATTCGAGCCGCTAACGGAGCTATTATTATCACCACCAAAAAGGGTGCCGCCGGTAAGCCTAGAGTGACGATCTCTACAGATTATACCATCAATCAAGTCAACAAATTACCCGCTCGTCAGAGTATCTACGGACAGGGACGTATACTGGGAGGAAATGCAGTATATTTAGGACCGGAGACAGCAAATGGATTTAGCTGGGGACCACTCATTTCCGAATTGGAATACTCTGATACCCCATCCGAATTTGACAAAAACGGAGCAATCGTACCAAAAGGAGAGGGAAATGGCAAACCTGCCAACGCTTATGACCCATATGATTTTTTCGTCAATGGCGCTAGTTATAACCTAAATGCCTCTGTATCCGGAGGAACAGATGCTGCTCGCTACTTCATCTCAGCAGGAAGACTCCAATCCAACGGTATGGTACCTAATGCAGACTTTACTAGAAACTCATTCAGAGTAAATCTCAATAGTCAGATTAGCGAAAAATTCTCCGCAGGTATGTCTGCCAACTACGTCAATTCCGGTGGATTCAGAATCCAAAGAGGATCCAACCTCAACGGAGTGATGCTCTGCCTACTAAGAACATCTCCTACCTTTGATAATGGCAACGGCAAGGTCGGACAGGCAGCTGCTGATGACGAAAGTACCTATGTACAATCCAATGGCGATCAGCGTTCATACAGAAATGGTATCTACGATAATCCCTACTGGACTGTAAATCGTAACCCTTTCAATGATAAAGTCGATCGTATCATTGGAAATGTAAACGCCACCTATTCTATTTTGGATAACCTGCATTTTACTACTAAAGTCGGAGTTGATCAATATGTTGACTCTCGAAAAGCTGCTTTTGATATCCAAACAAATGCCTTTAGACCGGTAGCAGGAGAAGTTACGGATACGCGTATTACGAATAAGGATCTAAACCTGGATGCAACCTTGTCTTTTGATCCGAATGTCTCAGATAAAATTACCCTGAATACGCTAGTAGGATACAATGTCTATCAATCCGATCGTAACTTTAACCAAACTACAGGGACGACGATGGCGATTCCCGGATTTTATCATATTAGTAACACGACAGATGTTGTTTCTTCGGATGCAACTTCAGCGAGAAGATTATATGGAGCTTATGCAACTGCAGATCTTGGATTTGATGATTTCTTATTCGTCAATTTAACAGCTCGTAATGACTGGTCATCGATTTTGCCAGAGCAAAATAATTCTTTCCAGTCGTATTCAGCTTCTTTAGGTTTAGCTATTACAGAGGCTTTGGACATTCGGTCAGATATCCTGGACTATGCCAAACTTAGATTGTCGTATGGCAAGGTTGGAAATGACGGAGGTAGAGCTTTTGTATATGCTACGAGCAATGTGTTCACACAAGCCTTTTCCGGTGGTGATGGATTTATTACGGGTATTTCTTTTCCAAATTTTGGAGCCAATGCATTCGAAAGATCCAATGTACTCGGAAATGCTGAGCTACGACCGGAAAAAACCGTAACTTTCGAAGTCGGTGGTGAACTGAAGTTCTTCAATGGAAGACTAGGGGCAGATATTACCTATTACGACTCACGGTCTGAAGATGTTATCATTGCCACACAAATCTCTTCTACTACAGGATTTGGAAATTTGGTCCAAAATAGTGCAGTCATAACAAATTCGGGTATCGAACTCGTATTGGACGCAGCGCCGATTCAGGGCAATAACTTTTCTTGGGATATGGCAGTAAACTTTACAGCCTACCAAAACGATGTAGAATCATTGGCTGAAGGTATTGAGGATATTGGCCTAAATGGCTTTGTCTCCACTTCTGTAGATGTAGTGCCCGGCCAACCATTTAGTGCTATTTTTGGTACAGGATGGCAGCGCACTGATGACGGTCAAGTGATCATCGGATCTGATGGATGGCCACTTGCTGATCCTGTCAAAAAAGCACTTGGAAATCCCAACCCGGATTGGACAGCCGGTATCCGCAACTCTTTTACATATAAAGGTGTAAGAGTTTCTGCGCTTCTAGATATCCGCCAAGGTGGTGATATGTGGTGTGGTACTTGTGGTATCATCAACTACTTCGGAACTTCCAAACTGTCAGCTGATGAGCGTAATGATATCGTTGTATTTAATGGAGTAGTAAATACAGGAACTGCTGATGAGCCTAATTATGTACCTAATGAAACGGCCGTAGCATTAGGATCAGCAGATCCTACCGCTTCTTTCCCTTCATTTTATAGAGTACGTTATGGATTTGGAGGTATCACCGAGATGAATATATTCGAAACCTCTTGGTTAAGATTGAGAGATGTATCGATAGGTTATACTATACCGAATACTGTGTTTGGTGTACTCAATAACGCTACATTTACCCTAACCGGGCGTAACTTGTGGTTGAGTACGGACTATCCGGGTATCGATCCCGAAACAAACCTGACCGGTGACTCAAATGGATATGGTTTGGATTATTTTAATATGCCGAACTCTAAGAGCTACACAGCTAGTTTTAAATTTAACTTTTAATCACAAACTACAAAATCAATAAAATGAATAAATTATCATATCTGATTTTTTCGATTGCCCTTGTCTTTGCGATGAGTTCTTGCGAAAAATCATTGACAGAACTTAATATCGATCCAAACAACCCAACAGAGGTTGCCTTGAACTTGATGTTGCCCGAAATCATTACGCAGTCAGCATTTAACGAAGGATTAAACCCTAATAGAGTAGCGGGTATCATTATGCAACAGTTTGTTGGCCTCGATGCACAACAACTTGCCTACAATGCTTATCTGCTACCGGCAGGTACTATGAATAACTATTGGAATACAGCACTCTATACCGGTGTACTCCGATCTTGTGATGTAGCTATGAAAAATTCTGCAGACAGACCATTTTATGGATCTGTAGCTAAGATTATTATGGCAAATGAATTCGGTAAAGCGACTTCCTTTTTTGGAGATATGCCTTTTACAGAGGCATTCCAAGGAACAGATAATTTGAAGCCGACTTATGACACACAAGAATTTATCTATGCACAGGTACAGCGCCTCCTTGGCGAAGCTATCAGCGAACTGGGTTCTACTTCCGGCTACAATGGAGGTGACCTCATCTTTGACGGAGATGCTTCTAAATGGATAGCTACGGCACACGCCTTAGCAGGACGTTATGCTTTACATACAGCCAAACGCAATAATGCAGACTATGCAGCTGCTCTGAATCATGTTATGGCGGCTTATAATGCCGGATTTACATCCAATGCTGCCGCTCCAAACTTCAAGTTTGATGTATCCGA
>JAJRUR010000193.1 GCA_024277695.1 Bacteroidota bacterium
CCATCGATTGAATATTCTGAGGTCGCTATTAAAGAATTCCGAGCAAGAAATGACCAATTCGTCATTTCTTCCATCTCCGTTTGGCGTCAGGACGGGACTACCTTTGAAACAGCGATCCGAATCACTAATCAGTTCGACCATTTCTTGGTACTGGCAGCCATTTTGATCAAATACCGTTAGGACATACATACCGGGGCCGACGTTACGCAGTGTATCGGAGTTACTTTGCATCCATACGATATCGTAAGGCGGTGTACCACCTGATATAGTAGATACAATCACCTGACCATCTGTCTCTTGCGGTCCGGAGGGTTGGGTGATATCCAAAGTAACGACCATGGGGTCAGGGCCTTGGATGTTGATTGTTTTGGTTTCGGTCATATTGAGTCCGGCATCATTGACAGTAATCACATAATCACCGGCGCAAAGATTTTGAGCAACTCCATTGAAGGAGTTACCATCGATGGTATAAGTATAGGGGCCGATACCCTCCAGGATTTGAATTTCGAAAGAGCCGTCGCATTGGCCGATAGCATTTTCTTGGGCGCAAGAGGCATTATTAAGAGCTCCGGCATCGAATCGAAGATTTTCAGCTCCGCCTTTGACTTCAAATTCTGTTGTCAATACACAATCGTTGGCATCGATTACGGTCAGGGTGTATGTACCGGGGGCAAGTCCGCTGATACCGTCGCAATTGGTGGAGCCTCCGGGGGACCAGCTACAAGTCAATTGGCCACTACCTCCACTCACGGTTGTGGATATAGAACCGTCCTCTAATCCGGGTGATGCATCTGTCACGTTACCATTGACAACAATGGCAGGGGGGTCGATAAGTGTTATGATGTCGATGGTAAAATTCATCCCCAGATCGAGGTCTCGCACTTCTAACTGGTAGTCACCGGCGGGGACATTTTCGAGGTCTTCGGAAGCTTGTAGATTTCCATTCCATCGAAATTCATAATTTCCGGAAGGGGTGACACTTACGAAGATAGCTCCGGTAGATTCGCCATTACAGTCAGGGTGTCTGATTTCGTCTATTCGGATTCGTGGTCCACAAGTGACTTCGACGGACCCGTCAAAGAGTCCGATATCGGCTGCGGGGAGTTGTCCGGCCATATTGGCGACAAGTATAGCTGTGGGGTTTTGTGCAAAGTTGACATCTACGCGATCTCCGCAGTCTGCCCCCGGTGATTCGAGACAAAGGGTAAATAGTAGCGTACCGTTGGGTAGCGTGGCGGAGGAAAAGTCAAACCAGGCAGCTGTAATTTGGCCTTGATCTACTATTTCTGATCCGGGTATTCCGAAGTTGAGCATACTTGCCAGATCGGGGTGTACATTAGTGATATCGTTAAATTTGAATAGAGTGCTATCCCAATTGAGGCTAAACTGAAATGCTGTGATTGCATTGAAGTCATTGACTGTGACGTCCATGCATTGGACACCGTCTTTGGGGCCTTCACCTTTGGAGCCAATAAATGCAAACCCTTCTATTCCGCCTTGGATGTTTACGCGTCCGTTAGTAGGTATGGCATCCGGTACACTGATGATATTGGAGAATGTAAGATCTGTAGAGCTACCTCCTGCACCTACGGCATCGAAACATAACTCATATATCCTAGTATTGTCGGGCAGGGTTATGCCATTGGGGTCACTTGGTATCCAAACGAGCCTAGACTGTCCGGGTTGATTATTAAAATCAGAAAGGTCCAAGCTTGCTAGGTTTAGATTGGACACTCCGGTCAAATTAATGACTGCCGGATCCCACTGAATATTGTATTCGAGAGCTTTGACTTCTTCAAAGTTTTGGACACGCAGGGGCATACAGAATGCTTCGTTTTCTTCTACAGTGGTCGATGAAAGAATCAATCGCATATCACCTCCACCTGCGCCCAAGATTTGGACTTGACCGTTGCTGATGGATACGACGAGATTGGAGTCCGGAAACTGTACTGTAACAGCTTCGAGGTCTCCATCGTCATCCGGATCGTCGGGGATGACGATATTGGAGGATGTACCTACACCACCTATCAATCTAAATTTTACTGAAAAGAGCAAGGAGTTTTGTGGTAGTGTGGTCGGACTACCGAAATCAAACCAATTGGACCTAAGGATGCCTTTGGGCAATGAAGGAGGGGCTGCGAACTGGATACCACCCAGTTCAGTTGTTACGTTTTCCAGACCGGCAAAAGCAACGATATTGCTATCCCACTGTATTCTGAAATTCAAACCGATCATATCTACAAAATTGTCCACGCGTATATCGACCGAGACAGTTTGTCCTTGATTACCTGAAGCCGAACCTACTTTCAAGCTAGGTTGGGCTACAGAAAGCGCGGCAAACATCATGGAGATTCCTAGTAATAGCGACTTTAAGATATTCATAGAATTAATTATTTGCAATGAGTAAAAATTGGAGTCAAAGATAATACAGTTTCCTTCTTAAATTGGTGCTTTTTGTATAAAATAGGCAAAATGGTTCAATAATTGGTTAAAAACGCAGGTAAATTCAGCCCATCTGCTTTGAGATCTAATCTAGTTGTATCAGATTGTATCGAAGTGCTTTTCTCACGAGGGCAGCAGTGTCATGGACTTTCATTTTTTTCATTAAGTTTTTGCGATGCACACTTACCGTTTGCATGCTGATAAATAATTGGTCTCCGATCTCTCTATTAGTTAGAGACTGTGCGATGAGGCCCAATATCTCTTGTTCTCTGGGAGTGAGATGTATTTTTAGGCTGAATTCGTCTTCAAAATGTTCATCAAACTTCATAGGCACATTATGGATAAGGTTTATTTTATCATCAATAAAGACATTGCCCAAGACCAATTCGTCCAATGCACCTTTGAGTTCTGCTAAGGTACTTGATTTGAGCATGTAGCCATCTGCTCCATTTTTCATAGCCTTCCTCACAAGTTTTGGAGCGATATAATGCGTCAATATTAGTATACGCAATTTGGGGAAGGCCGCACGTACATCCGGCAATACGCTCAGTCCGTCTTTGATGGGAAGATTGAGATCCATCAGTAAGATATGGGTTTGGGTATCGTCGAGTTTTTCGATGAGCAGATCTCCACTATAAACACCACCCAGATGCTGATATGCATCAAATAGTCCATCGTCGAAACAGTGTTTTAGGCTTTGGACGAACAAGCATTGTCCATCAGCATGTAAGACATTCATCATATGCTCTTGCAATGTTAAAGGCGCATAAAGCATACTATTACTGCAAAACGCATGCCAAGTTTTGGGATGTTTTTTTGCTCTTGAGTCAAATTTTATATATTCTGCTGCGTTTATGGCTCAATCGTTCTATTTTGTCGTTTTAATAGTCAAAATGTCCAAAGGCTTGCTCTTAAGATATACATACATCCTACTTTTGTGCTTGATTGCTCAAATTTTGGCAGGGCAGGAATTGTCTTTGGAGCGTAAAGTAATGCTCCATCGAGATCAAAATATCCGTGTGGATAGTCTGGTAATTATAGGAGATAAGATCCGTGCGCAGTCGTGGCCGGATTTGACTCCTTTGATCTGTATTTTTGAGCGGGACAGTATTTTTGTCCAAGTAGCTAAAGAAGCTCAATATGACTCTATTTTCCTGATATACAATGTTTTAAATATAAAGAAAGAAGAGCAATTTGATCATGTGGACCCCAACAGTTTGAGATTTGCGCTAAGCAAAGATTATATAGGTTTTCAGAATTCGAAACAGTCCGGTGCCCTACTGGAGTCAGATGGAATCGATTATGATGGGAGTTTTTTGCGGGGTCTTTCATTCGGTAACAGCCAAAGTTTATTTTTGGATTCGAAGTTTAACTTACAGATTTCGGGCAAAATATCCGATGATACGGAAATAGTTGCTGCGCTTACGGATGCCAATATACCCCTACAAGCCAATGGGAATACACAACAACTCCAGGAGTTTGACAAAATATTTATACAGATAAAAAATAAAGGGAAAACCCTAACGGCGGGAGATTTTGAAATAGAGCATACGGGGGGGCACTTTCTCAGGTACTATAAAAAGCTCAAGGGTGGAGCCTTGAGCTATGCGGGCACACAGGGAGATGTCCGGCTTGCCGGGTCGATCAACGGGGGGCTATCGCGGGGAAAATTTAATAGAGTTCCTCTACAAACAGAAGAGGGTAATCAGGGGCCATATAGACTATCGGGTGCTGATAATGAACGATATATAGTCATCTTGTCCGGAACTGAGCGTGTTTTTTTGGATGGGAGGTTGTTAGTCAGAGGCGAAGAAGCCGACTACACGATGGACTACAATCAGGCACTCATTAGGTTTACTCCCAATAGGATCATTACAAAAGATAGTCGGATCATCATCGAATACGAATACCGTTTTGATATATACAATCGTGGATTTGTGAAAGCGGATGTACAAGCTACTTACAAAAAGCTGGATTTGGGCTTTGAGCTATACCGCGAAGCAGACGGCACCCGCCCTAACGGGCAATTTAATTATAATGAGATTCAACTCGAAGCACTTCGACAGGCAGGAGACAATCCGCAGCGTACGGCGGTCAGTAGTATTCGGGCCCTGGACCCACGTACGCTCAATGATCCGGTGACCTATCGTCTTGTAGATAGTATGGGCTATAGGGTATTGGTACAGTCATCGGACAATAAGCAGACACTCTATACGGCAATTTTTACGGATGTAGGTACAGGGCAAGGAGATTATATCGAAGGAGACCCTAATATCAACGGGCGGGTATTTGTCTGGGTGGCTCCCAAGCCCGATGGAAGTAAAAACGGCAGATACCAACCGGTAATCAAGCTAACCGGTCCTCAAGAAAAAACCATCATGTCCATAAATAGTGCTGTACAATTGGGTAAAAAGTCCAAGATGCGCGCAGAATTGAGTCTATCCAATAATGACCTGAATCGGCTCTCCCGATTGGATGATCAAGACAACAATGGCCTAGCCGGATTTTTGGCTTATGACCAAGAAATAGCTCTTTTAAAAAAAAATAATTTAAAGGCAATTATTCAAGCGAATTATGAATTTGTCGGAGCACAATTTGATGCGATCAAGCCTTTCAGAGTGCAAGAATTTACAAGAAATTGGAACACAATCCGTATAGACTCAATCCAAGCCAATGACGGTCTGGGACTATTGAACATCCGTCTTCAAAACGATAAAAATAATCTCCTGGAATATGGCATAAATATTTATCATAAAAGTCAGTGGTACAATGGTCTGTCTCATAAGATAAATATATCAAATAAAAACAAATATTTTGACATCAACGCACGATTGAATATATTGAACACAAGTTCTTTTGCCGACAAATCCAATTATATAAAACCCTTAGTACAGATTGATAAAACATGGGGAGAAAAAAAGGCACATCACCTGACGATCATCAATGAAATCGAGCGAAACGAAATTACTGACAACCGAACAGACACCCTATCCGGTTTTGGCTTTATGTCCAACACTACACGATACAGCTATACGAAAAGCAATAAATCCAGCTTATCCATTCAGCATATCTACAGGCTGGACGATCTTGCCTACGCCGGAAAACTGACCAATGCCACGCGCGCCAATGAATTAAAATTTTCGGGACAATCTCAATCCAAAGCCCAATCGATTCGATGGTCTATACACTACCGAAAAATGGACACTTCCAGTCCTTTTTTGGATAATTTTCCCCCTCAAGAAAACTACTTGGGAAAAATACAACACAGGATCAATCTATTAAAGAAATCGATCATCATCTCCAATATCTACGAACTGGGAAGCGGTCAGGAAGAGCGGGTGGAAGTAATTTTTATCAAAACCCCTCAAGTAGGTCAAGGCCAATACATTCATAGAGAACTGACAAGAGATAACATACAACAAAATTTCGAATTTTTTATAGCACCATTCAGTGACTTAGGTCAATATACTCGCGTACAACTCGGTACTACAGAATTTTTCAGAACCAAAAATGTAAGTATAAACCAAAGTATAAAAGTAGATTTGAATAAAATAACCAAAAATAATTTTATTAAAAGAATATACATTAATTCTAATTTATTGTCCAATACAAAAAAAGAATCTCGACAGAACCAAATTGTATGGAATCCCTACGAAAACAATCAAAATAGCGGTGTTATTTTATCCGCAGAACGACGATGGAAAACCAATATATATTTTAATCGCTCCAACCCAAAATATCAAGTCAGCTATGCATATATATTGCGAAAAAACAAAAATCTATTGACCACCGGATTTTTGGACAAAGGACTCAACAAACACCATATAAAAATACGCTATAATTTTAACCAAGTGATCAGCTCACAGTTGAGTATAGTCCAACAGAATAGATCAACGAACAATGCACTTTTTGATGAAAGAGATACGGATATAGATACGAGACAAACAGATGCAGAAGTATCGGTATTTTTTTCTCAAAACAGTCGCTTACGGACAAATATTCTATACGAAACCAATTTTAACCACACCGGGATGGAAAGAGTGCAGCGCATGGAGGCCAAAATCAATTTTCAGATACGCCGAAGCAATCAATCCTCTCTGCTTTTTGAATTGAGCTATCAAAAGATCAGCGCATCTAGCCCTCTGAGCCCCCTACTACAGCTAGATTTGCTCCAAGGTCTTCGCACAGGCAACAATCTGTTGTGGACCACGCAAATGGACATCAACTTGGGCAAAAATCTGCGCTTGAACCTTCAATACAATGGTCGGAAAGTAGGAACAGGAAAACTCATTCATACGGGAAGTGCACAGGTCGGAGCGATATTTTGAATGGAAGAAAAGTCAAAAAATATGCGCCATAGCTGCAATATGGACGTACAGAATACAATAATATTGGTTTAAATAGAGTTATATTTACCCTCGAATATCTTTCTTAAATTAAAATAACACCTTATAGAATGAGCTTTTCTACCTTTTGCATGCCTAAAAAACAGGCTTTTCTTTTGATCTCTTTTATTATGAGTACTACAGCTATCTTTGGGCAGTTTAGTGCCATAAGCGTTTCAGAAAAGACTACTCAAGCCATAACTGCGGAGCGGCCTATGCCCTCTAAATTTGGGTCCTACACACTGAATACCAGCCCTTTTGGAGTGCCCAAATCCGAAAGTATCGAAATCCGGCTACCCCTCTCTGATAAGGGGTTTAAGCGTTTCGTACTAGAACCATACGAAATGATGCAAAAGCCACTTGCAGACAGATACCCATATATCAGAACCTACATCGGCTATACTGAAGATGGAGATCAAGCATTTATAGATATAACCGGTAAGGGTTTTCATGCAATCATCCGAACAGCGGATGGAAAAAGCTACTATATTGACCCAATCGGTCCAAAGGAAAAAGGTATGTACATGGCATACGACGCAGTAGATTATCATCCCAATCAGGAACAAGAGCCCTTTATTTGTAATGTAGATGAAAGCAACTACATAGAAGAGCTTAGCCCGGAAGATCAGGTCGGAAGGATCATGTTTAGAGGCAATACTCCGGTCACCCTCCGTACATATGTGCTGGCTCTCGCTACTACACGAGAGTACTGTCAGTTTCATGGAGGCAGTACCGAATCTACTATGGATGCAGTCGTTACAGCTATCAATCGTGTAAATAGCATAGTTAATAGAGATGCAGCTATTCAATTCATTTTGCATGCAGAAACGGACAAACTCTTCTTTTGTAGTGAACCCGATGGATATACGAACGGCAATACATCGGCTATGATTAATGAAAATCCAGCTATCATTCGCTCAAGATTAGGCATTGGGACCTATGACTTCGGCCATGTATTTGGTACGAATGGAGGAGGATTGGCACAACTCCAATCCATCTGTAGCGGAAGTAGAGAGCGCGGAGTCACTTGTCACCCCAACCCTATCGGAGATCGATTTTATGTTGGATATGTGAGTCATGAAATAGGGCATCAGTTTGGTGCTACACATACCTTTAATGCTCTTGAGGGTGGATGCCGAAGTAATATAACGACGAGTTCGTCTTACGAACCCGGTGCGGGGACAACGATTATGTCCTATGCCGGACTATGTGGTAGTGACAATGTTCAAGGATTTTCGAATCCATACTATCACACGCACTCCATTCAACAGATCGAACGATTTATCCGTAACAATGGTAACTCCTGCGCTACAAGAGAAGAAGTGGGCAATACAGAACCCCACGCGAGTATTCCGCTCGAAGATGGTTTTTATATTCCTATCGAGACCCCTTTTGAGTTGACAGGAAGTGCTACAGACGATGAAGACAGTAATCTGACCTATAGTTGGGAGCAATATGATCTCGGCCCACAATCCAATCTGGGAGAACCGGTCAATGGATTGGGTCCTTTATTTAGGTCTTTTCCTCCAACAGAAAGTCCGACGAGAGTCTTTCCGAGATTGACTGATTTGGTCAAAAATCGCAAAAGGCGTTCAGAACTGTTACCTAATGTAGCTCGAAAAATGACATTTAGAATGACCGTACGCGACAATCACGAAGGTGGTGGAGGCACGGATTTTGCACAAGTAGAGTTCAATACTGCAGCAAGTGCCGGCCCTTTTCTGGTGCAAAGCTACAACGAGCGTAATATTACACTTACCGGTGGTAGTCTGGACACTATACGTTGGGATGTAGCTAATACAGACATAGCTCCAGTCAATGCTCCGTTTGTAGATATCTATTACTCCACAAATGGCGGACTGGATTTTGACGAACTGCTCTTAAGCAGGACCCGTAACGATGGTGAAGAGGCAGTATTTATCCCCAACATGCAAGCCAATAAATTTCGTCTAAAGATCAAAGCCAGTAATAACATATTTTTTGATCTGAATGACGAAAATGTAAAAATCACGCCCGCTACAGAGCCCGGATTTATGTATTCGGTCTCTGCCCAAGGTGTAAGTGTATGTACACCTGAGATAGCCCAAATCGAAATAAAAACAACTCCTATACTCGACTATCAAGAACAAATCCAATTAGAGATAGTAAGCGAATTGCCCAATGGCATCCAAGCGAAGCTAGATAGGACGCATATAATGCCCGGCGAATCCGCTTTTATTGATCTCAACGTGGCCAAAGACGCTGTGAGCGAAATTATCCCTATCGATGTACTGATCGCTTCAGATACCTTCACTTATGTACAGAGTCTATTCATAGATATAAAATCCTCAGATTATTCAGACCTCAAATTAATAAAACCTGAAAATGGTCTTAGCGGAGCCGGTAATTCGCAAATTTTTGAGTGGCAAAATTCTGTAAA
>JAJRUR010000194.1 GCA_024277695.1 Bacteroidota bacterium
AACTAATAATTGTAAATTTTTTTAAGCTAACTTTGTCCCAAAATACATTATGAACATAATCATCACAGGAGCCACCAAAGGTATAGGGCGTGCTATTGCAGAGGCCTTGGCAGCAAAAGGACATCATTTGGCCATCTGCGCCAGAAATTCATCCCAACTCATCCAAACACAAAAAGCGTTGTTAAAGATAAACCCACAAATCGAAGTGCTGATTATGCGTGCAGACTTCGAAGACCAAATTCAGATAGAGGCTTTCGCCAAAATGGTCTTAAGTAGTTGGACAAAAATCGATGTCCTTATCAATAATACAGGCATATTCATACCCGGACAGATCATCGAAGAAGAACCCGGTCATCTCGAAAAAATGATGCACGTCAATCTCTATTCGGCCTATCACCTTACGCGTGCTATCGCACCAACAATGATCCAACAACAGTCCGGATATATCATCAATATGTGCTCGGTAGCCAGCTTATTTGCCTACCCCAATGGTGGTTCGTACAGTATTTCTAAATTTGCACTTCTTGGATTTACAAAAGTACTACGAGAAGAACTCAAAGAGAAAGGTATCAAAGTATCCGCTATTTTGCCGGGTGCTACCTGGTCAGATTCTTGGTCAGGTGTCCAGCTACCCCAATCCAGATTAATGCAAGCGGATGACATCGCAAAAATGATTGTCGCCATACTTGACTTGAGCAAATCAGCAGTTGTCGAAGACATCATCCTTCGTCCGCAATTAGGTGATCTCTAAAAAATCTAATCCAATGAAGCAAAAACCATTTATCCCTTATTCTTATCAAGAAGTAGATCCGGATGCCATGCTACAACGAGCCAAAAACGAATTTCTGCATATAAATACACGACGTTCCATCAGGGATTTTTCGTCCAAACCGGTACCAAAACAAATCATACACCATCTGGTAATGTCTGCAAGTTCAGCGCCATCAGGTGCGCATAAACAGCCATGGACATTTTGTGCAGTCCAAGATCCAAAATTAAAAGCCCAAATCCGTCGTGCAGCCGAAGAAGAAGAATACAAAAACTACCACGGACGCATGTCGGATACTTGGCTAGAAGATCTGGCTTATCTCGGAACAGATTGGCAAAAAGATTTCCTGGAAATTGCTCCGTGGTTGATCATTATATTCAAAAAACCATACGACATGATAGAAGGTAATAAAAAGAAAAATTATTATGTCAATGAATCCGTAGGAATCGCTGCCGGGTTTTTGATCCAGGCCATCCACCGAGTAGGTCTAGTGACACTCACACATACGCCCAGCCCGATGAATTTTCTCCAAAAAATATTAAAAAGACCCGAAAACGAAAAAGCCTTTTTACTCCTACCGGTAGGATACCCTGCAGAGAACGCTCTTGTCCCCAATCTGATACGTAAACCCGAGCCCGAAGTCCTTTTTTATTATTAATAAGCGCTATGTGCACTGTCAGTTATATCCCAAATAATCAAGGCTACATCCTTACTAATAATCGAGATGAACATATAGCGCGAGCCGTTACTCAACTCGCACAAAACTCCAACAAAAATGTATCCGTACATTTTCCATTGGATCCCGTGGGCAAAGGGAGTTGGATTGCTGCTGCTTCTGATGGTCGAGTAGCGTGCTTGCTCAACGGTGCTTTTGTCAAACACCATCGCTATCCTCCCTATGCAATGAGCAGAGGACGATTATTACTAAATTATTTTAAGCATACATCATCCACCGCATTTATCCAAAAATCTAACTTCAATAACATAGAGCCCTTTACACTCATTCTATTGAGCAACCAAAATAAAATAACCCAAATTCGGTGGGATGGGCGGCAGAGATTTATTAATTTTCTCCATCCGGGACAAGCTCATTTTTGGTCATCATGTACTCTCTATGACCATGACCTTTCAGCACAAAAAAAAGAACGCTTTTATAAAATGCTTCATCCAACCATCCAACCGACTAATATTCTGGAATTTCATAATACCATGAAATACGAAGTTTTGATCAAGAATAAAGTCCATGAGCACATATTTACTACCAGTATTACGCAGATCATCAAAAAAGAAAATACACTTTCAATGCATCTGTATTCTAAGATTTATCAAGATCCCTTACCAATAAAAGTAAATATCTCTAAATGTTTATAAAGTTATTTACTGGTTCCACTCACCGATATCCAATCGTTTCCATCGCAAACTGTCCTGATAGATAAAAATACTTTGCGGCGGTATATCCTTTAATGTCAGTTCAAATCCCTTTGCTATAAAATGAACTTTATAGTAATCATTTTCATAATCCGCTTCTCCTTGAGCACATCTCCAAGCCCATCGACCCCAAGTGCGATGCTCGATTTTGTATTGTTTATCTGCAATCTTTTGGACTATGAGCCCGTCTTCAAGCGACATCATATTGTACTGGCTCACATCAATAATCTTTGCCTTAATGTCCCGATGCGCAATCTGTTGAAGTTCCTCACCCATTATACTATACTCTCCACATGACCTAAAGAGCACCAAACCCTTATATATATTGGGCATATTGAGGATAAATACATACTCTGCATCTTCCCAACGAAAATCCTCAATCAATGCGCGGTGTATCATTCCGTTCTCTGCCCAAGCGGTATTTATTTTTTTCAAATAATATACATTGACCGATATCAATAATGCCAAAACAGCATATCGGATAATCGGCTTCAAATAGAATATGAGCAATACAATCCCGGGAAATAAAAACCAAGATGCGTAATAACCAAAGCGGTCATTCTCTCCAAAAAAAAGTGTTGGAAAAAACAAATAAATAGAAGGTGCCAATACCAGCACAAAAGAAAGAAGCCATGGCAGAGCTAACGCCTTGGCATTTTTACTAACGATTCTATATACAGAATACAAAATGCCCATACCACAAAGTATAGTCCATAGAATTGCCGGAGTATCCAGTAGCTTGTATAGATACTCTTGTTGTGGTGACTCCAGTACAAAACGCGTATCAAAAACATACTTTAGTGCATATCGTAGAGCACGCGGGATATATTCCCAAGCAGAGCCCGACATAGCTTCGGACTTTCCACGATAGCCTATCCACACACCCAACATCAATTTATTCGACAGCAAATACGTAGCTACAGAAAGCATAGAGACAAGGGGCAAAAAGATATAATTTTTGGCTATTTTTTTGACTGAAAACTTAGCACTATATGCTGTCCATACAAGAATGATGGCAGGCAACATATAGGCATACTCCTTGCTCATCAAAGACGCTAAAGAAAGTACAAAAAACCAAGCCAACTTTTTTTTGGCCGGCACTTGCAAATATGATAGTGCTATCCCAAAGGCACAAAACATCAAAAACGAGCCAAGGAGATAATGAAGCAGAACCCTCCATACCATTACTTCAGCCTGAAAAGGCGATATCAAAAACAATAAGGAAGAAAAAAAAGCAATATTTCTTATGCCTTGGACATTGAAGTATCTGAGCAAAATGCCAAACAAGAGTGCAGCATTCGCTGCGTGCCAGATGCAAGCAACTAGGTACCAACCGGAGGATTTTAATCCGAAAAAAATATACACTAGCCAATAATGTATATATCCTACCGGTATATAAGCATGAAAACCCCAATTGTTTCGAAATATATCCCAAAAACCATACTGCTGCAATTGGACTGCCAAGCTCGTATAGTCCGACACAAATCCAGCCTGACGTGTTGGATAATACAGAAATAGGGTGATAAATAAAAAGAAAAAATAAATAAATAATTTTGAGTTGAACAAATCAAAATATTTCTGCATCGTATTCATTTCGGTTTTGGCAAAAATGTAGTCCCGCTCGCTGTAAAAATAAAATGATGCCGCCATAAAACGACTACAAACTGCTGATCAAGGCGCACAATTTTGTCCCGGGATATCCGGTATTTCCTTACTAGACATTCAGCCCGCCACAGACACTCAGTACTTGTCCTGTGACGTATAAGCTTTGGTCTGATGCCAAAAATATAACTGCATCAGCTACTTCTGCCCCTGTGCCCATTCGCCTAAGCGGTATATTCTGCATAAATTTGCTCTTGACATCTTCGGGTAGATCCGCCGTCATCTCGGTCTCAATATAGCCGGGGGCAATTACATTGCACCGAATGTTTCTAGAACCCAATTCCTTAGCTATTGATTTTGAAAAACCGATAATCCCGGCTTTAGACGCCGCATAATTAGCTTGACCGGCATTGCCGATGACTCCTACTATGGAACTAATATTAATGATCGATCCCGAACGATTTTTCATCATCGGTCGCGCTACCTGCTTGGTCAAGTTAAAAACAGATTTTAGATTAGTATCTATGACTTTTTGCCACTGATCTTCGGACATGCGCAAGAGCAAATTGTCCTGAGTGATCCCCGCATTATTGACCAAAATATCCACTCCGCCAAAGTCCTCAATCACAGCACGTACAAGTGCTTCACTATCCGAAAAACTAGAAGCATCCGACTGATAAGCTTTTATACGATTAGCGTAGTTCTTTCCCAATAGGGCGATAAGTGCTTCCGACTTTTCAGCCGAGGAGTGATAGGTAAATGCCACATCAGCACCTGCCGATACTAATCCCTCAACGATGGCTTTTCCTATACCTCGAGAGCCCCCGGTCACGATCGCCACTTTATCTTTTAATAACTTCATTGTAAATAATATTTTTTTAGGCTTGGGCCAATTCGTTTTTCAAATAATCAATGACATCCACTTCTATCGAATCTACATGGCGCAACTCGGACAAATACCAACTGATCCAATCTCCCAAATGTACCAAATACATTTGTTTTTCTATAAAAGTCTCTCCTTTCGAATCTATCCGAATACAGGTCGATGTCAAGTCCTTCATAATACCAAAACAGATATCCATTCGCTTTTGGTTACGCAATGAATCGTCTGCATTTCTAAACATAAGAACCGCAAGATCATCCCTGCGCGATTTCCATCCCACGAGTTCATTGTGGTTCATCTCCGGGATCACATGATGCCAGCAAAGTGTCTTTGCATTCTCATTGATCTGCTGTCGAAGTCTGACCGCCACGGGCTCCATCCGATCTTCAATATATATTATGGCTGTCTTGTTAAATATCTGTGTTGCTATCCGTTGAGCAATGGTCTTAATATCTTCCTGTTGATCATCCAGCAAGTCAGCAGCAGATCTTACAGCATCGATCAAACTATCATCTACCAAACCCTGAGCACTTAAAATAAAAAGCTGCTGTACAAAAGAAAAGCCTAAACAAGCCCTCGGAGATGGCCAATCATCAGGTAACTGGACAAAATCCAAATCATGTTTTTGTGCCAACTCCTTGAGTTTTCCGCCGGAAGCCACACATTTGATCTGAGCACCTACTTCAACCGCTCGGCCAAAAGCGGAAAGCGTCTCTTCAGTATTGCCAGAATAACTCGACGCAATCACTAGCGTTTTTTCATCCACATACGCCGGCAAATCATAGCCCTTACTCACCATATATGGAATCGCACAAGAGGATCGAATCATCGAAGCTACAAAATCTCCTCCAATTCCGGAGCCGCCCATACCTATCACAACAATTTTGTCTATCGGAGTAGGTGTTTTTCTAATGCTCGCACGCTCTCCTATCTCCAGTGCTTCGCGCAATTGAGCCGAAAATCGCCCTATAAGTTGGTCCATCATATTCTCGATTTTAAGACAAAACTAATGAATATTATGACATCAAAATAAAAAAAAACCTTCCGAGATGAACAACTATCCACCACTATAATTTTAAAAGCAGGCTGTCTTATTATACCAAATAATCCGCAAGCTATGTATCTTGTCCTAAGCTTCAATCCAATATGCAAAAGAAACTAACAGGCCATACCGGAGAAGACCTCGCAGCAGACTATCTCCAAACCAAAGGTTATCAAATCTTAGAACGCAACTGGCGATATAGTCGTGCTGAAGTAGATATTATCGCCATGAACGAAGAAATTCTTGTTTTTATTGAAGTGAAAACCAGATCTTATACCTGGTATGGACAACCTGAAGAATTTGTCAGTACTAAACAAGCCAATCTAATCGCCAATGTCGCCAATGTATATATGGAGAGCATCGGACATGATTGGGAAATACGCTTCGATATCATCGCTGTAATTCTCCACCCCGATAGCAGCCATCAAATCAAGCATATAGAAGATGCTTTTTTTCCGGGTCTTTTGTAAGTATAGATCAGAGTTATCTAAGACATAGATCAAAAATCTATCACTTGCAGGCATTATATTTTCTTGCCGGTGATAGCTTTTTTTATGGTTTTTTCGAGCGCGATTTGAGCGAGAGGCTCCGTATATTGATTGAGTGCCTCTTGTGCTCTAAGGATGGAGTCTTTGTCGTTTTGTCGGATTGCATCGAGAAGTTGGTCATGAAGTTGCTTAACTTTTTGGACTTGTTGGGCAGAAAGCCAATCCGCATTATTGTTCAAGAATTTATCGGAAGCCAGCAAGATAGCATTTGATTCGTTGATGGCCTCTACGAGAGATCTTTGTGCTATATCTGACTTGGCATATCGAATAGATTCGATAAGCATTTTGCCCATTTCTTCATCAGAAATACCATAAGTTGATGTGATAGAAACGGTTTGCTCCGTTTGGGATCTTAGCTCACGAGCACGCACACGAAGGAGTCCATCGGCATCGAGCATAAAACTGATTTCAATTTTTGGTATGCCGGCAGGCATCGGCGGGATACCGGATAAGATAAACTCTCCAAGTTTTCTATTATCTTGGACCATCTCTCGTTCTCCTTGGTAAACCGCTATTTTGAGATTGGTCTGACCATCCACAGAAGTAGTATAATTGCGTGCAGCACTGATGGGAATTTTTGTATTTCTGGATATGATCGTATCCATAAGGCCTCCAATTGTCTCGATGCCCAATGACAGTGGGGTCACATCTAGCAACAACATATTTTTTTGATTGCCGGCGAGGATATCTGCTTGTATGGCAGCACCTAGAGCAACTACTTCATCAGGATTGAGCTCATCATGCACTTTGGCGGCAAAATGTTTGAGCAGCTTTTTTCTGACCAAGGGCACACGCGTAGAGCCACCTACCAAAACAATATCATGAATTTGCCCTATTTCAAGCCGGGCATCTATGAGCGCCTGACGGAGCAAGCACATCGTACGATCAATTTTAGATTCGATCAAGGACTCGAAAACTTCTCTGGAAATACTCAGTACAAGTCCATCGAGTTGGGCAGAAAATATATCGTCTTTGGAAAGGGTCTTTTTTGCCTTTTCTGCCAAGAGGCGGAGTTTTTGGCTATAACTTTTTTGATGATCGAGCCGGTTTTGGAGATTGTATTGTTCGATCCAATAATCAAATATTGCCCGATCAAAATCATCTCCGCCCAAAAAGGCATCTCCTCTTGTTGCAAGGACTTCGAATATTCCGTCTTCTATACGAAGGATCGATATATCAAAAGTACCTCCACCCAGGTCATATACGGCGATCGTTTTATGATCTGTCCTATTGAGTCCATAGGCAAGGCTGGCAGCGGTAGGCTCATTGATGATGCGTAAGACATCCAAACCTGCTAGTTTGCCTGCATCGCGCGTAGCTTGTCGCTGTGTATCGTTAAAATATGCCGGTACGGTGATGACGGCTTTCGTAACCGAGGTGCCGAGGTGCCACTCTACCTGTTGTTTTAGTGCTCTGAGTATATGTGCCGAAAGTTCGATGGGTGTATAATATCGCTGATCTACTGCAACTCTGACCAGACTTTCGTCATCATGATCTATTATTCGATATCCCAAAAAATCTCTCATCTGTACCACATCGGCATAACTCTTACCCATAAGTCGTTTGACAGAAAAAATGGTTCTATCCGTATGACGCACAAGTTGTTTTTTGGCTTCCTCTCCTACGATGACATCTCCTTGTGCATCAAAGTATATGATGGATGGTACCAAGGTATGTTTTCCCGATCGGTCTTTGACCGCTTTGGGTTGATCTTCAGAGACATAGGCTACTAAACTGTTGGTAGTACCCAAGTCAATGCCTATGATATAGTCTTTTTTGGTCTTTGATTTCTCTACTTGACCTGTTTGTAATTGAATAGGTATTTTCGCCATGTTGATTTCAATTAGAGAGCTGATATATCTACGCCGAGGGTGTGCAAATAAAAAAAAGCCTCTGTCTAATAACAGAGGCTCTCGATATTATGTTTTTGAAAAAGCTTTATTAATTGCCGGAGTTAAAGATTGTCTCTTTTACTTTAGGAACAGATTGTTCTTTTTCTTTTTTATAGGTTTTGCCTTTTATGGTGAGTACGTGTGGCTCTTCCTTTTCGTTGGTATAGATTCTAACAGTTTTTGCAAACTTTCCAAGTCGCTTTGTATCATACCGAACTTCGATTACACCACTTTCTCCGGGCATAATTGGCTCTTTCTTGTAAGATGGCACTGTACATCCACAAGACCCCTTTGCTCTTTTGATGATGAGAGGTTCTGTACCTGTATTGGTAAATTTGAAAACACGTAGAGGGTCTGACCCTTGTTCGATCGTACCGTACTCTATGACGGTCTCTTCAAAAGTCATCAAAGGACCTTCTACTTTGGTATCTTGTGCTAGGCTAATACTGGCTGTAACTAGCAACATGATCAGTGTACTGAGTAAGATTTTCATAGTTTATAATTTTTTTTAAAAAGTTGATGAGACAAATGTAAAGATTAAGTTCTTAGTATGCATATTTGTTATGTTAATGTCTAGTTAACAACTATACACTATTGATACGTAAGGAGTTCCTCTTCGGTCAATTAAAGAACTGTTAAAATAATAGTATCTCCAATAATAAAAGAAGATCATTCTAGCTCCCAAAGTTTCTCTTTGCGGTAGACAGTGCCTTTGAACGCCGCGATGCGCTCGGAATTTGGTTTGGTGATGTCGATATAATATAGTCCTAATCGGTATGTCAGGTGTTGTTCTCGAGCTGTAGCTGTAATTATGTCTCCTGCACGAACCGGCCTCAGATGCGAAATGGAGCTTTCGATGGAGACTGCCTGTCTTCCATGGGCATTGGATGCAAAAGCGAGTGCGCTATCTGCGATCGAATAACTGATACCTCCATGGAGTATCCCAAATCCATTGAGCATATCTTGCCGCACGGTCATGCGCAGGACGCAATAACCCGGTTCTATGTTGATAAGTTGTATGCCTAGCCATTGGCTGAAGTAATCTAACTTCATCATTCGGTCATATATGGACTGTGCTTTGTGCTGCATATGTATAGTTTCTAGATCTCCATTTCAAAGTTAATAAAAATATCTGCAAAAAAAAGCCCGCCATTTATCAAAATGGTCGGGCTTATATTCTATTTGGATTCGATGAGAGATATCGAAGGATAGTATTAGTCGAGCATAATCTGATCAGGCGTTAAGGGCTCTTCTGCTTCAAAGCCCGTATCCTTGGGCATAACGATCAGATCATCGAAAGCTCTCAAGCCGGTTCCGGCAGGAATTTTCTTTCCAACGATCACATTTTCTTTCAGACCTAAGAGTGGGTCACGCTTTGCCTCGATCACAGCATGACTGAGTACTTTGGTTGTCTGTTGGAAGGAAGCGGCTGAGATCCAACTGGAAGTACTTAACGATGCTTTTGTGATACCTTGAAGTACCGAAATGGCAACTGCCGGTACAGCATCTCGATAGCTCATTTCCTTTTTATCTTGTCGTCTCAACTCGCTATTTTCCTCACGGATCTGTCGTACACTCAATACGGAGCCTTCTTTATACTTTTCTGAGCCCCCGGCATTGGTGATAAATTTGCGATCAATGATCCAGTCATTTTGCTTGATAAACTCGATTTTGCTTACTGCTTCTTTTTCGAGCATAGTCGTATCACCCGGGTCGAGTATTTCGACGCTTTGCATCATTTGTCTTATGATGACCTCAATGTGTTTTTCGTTGATCGTAATACCCTGAGAGCGATAGATTTCCAAAATACCCTCTAATATGTATTTTTGTACGGCTGCTGCCCCTTTGATATCCAAAATATCTTTTGGTGATACTGCCCCATCACAAAGCTCGGTACCGGCCCGTACAAAATCACCTTCTTGGACGAGGATATGTTTATTGAGTCCAATCATATATTTTTTGGTCAGCTCTGTTCTTTCATCTGTGACAAAGACTTCTCGATTTCCCCGTTTGATTTTTCCGAAAGTAACTACTCCATCTATAGCAGATACGACAGAAGGATTGGAAGGATTTCTCGCTTCAAAAAGTTCAGTTACTCGGGGTAGTCCACCGGTGATATCCTGGATTTTACCCATCTTACGAGGTATCTTAGCGAGTATTTGTCCGGACTTAATTTCATCACCTTCCTCTACTGTAAGATTAGCACCTACGGGTAGATTGTACTGTTTGAGTTCTTCTCCTTGCGCATTGAGTATCTTAATAGTAGGGATCAATTTTTTCTTTTTGGAGTCGATGATTACCTTTTCAGCAAATCCGGTTTGGTAGTCTCGCTCCAATCGATAGGTTTCTCCTTCTACGATTGACTCAAACTCTGATATACCACTAAATTCGCTCACGATGACGGCGTTGAAAGGATCCCACTCGCAGATAACATCGCCTTTGCCCACCTTGACACCATCTTTTACAAAGAGTGTAGCACCATAAGGAATGTGATGGGTCATAATCACTACACCGGTATCGGGGTGTTTCATTTTTAGTTCCCCCGATCTAGATAAGACCACTTTAGTAGTAGTGCCTTCTGTATCAAAATCCACTACACGGATATTATCAAACTCAAGGACAGCATCTAGTTTTGAGACGATCTGTGATTCGGACTTGGTCACCGAAGCGATACCACCAACGTGGAATGTACGTAGTGTAAGCTGTGTACCGGGTTCTCCAATACTCTGTGCGGCGATTATTCCTACAACATCACCGCGCTCAGCCAACCTGCCTGTAGCTAGATTTTTTCCATAACATTTTACACAAACCCCGCGATCAAGCTCACAATTGAGTACAGATCGTACGACCACATCTTCGATTCCGCTTGCTTCTATATGCTTGGCCAATTCGTCTGTAATATACTCTGAAGCCTCGACAATTGTATCTCCTGTAGTAGGATCAATGATGCTATTGAGTGCGAAACGACCTGCTATTTTGGAGGCAAGCGATTCTATGATTTTGTCTCCATCTTTTTTAGGATGTAAGTGTGTACCGCGCAAGGTATTACAGTCTTCTTGCAGGATGACTACGTCTTGTGACACATCGACCAATCTTCTGGTCAGATATCCGGCATCTGCAGTTTTGAGTGCCGTATCAGCAAGACCTTTACGCGCACCGTGGGTAGAGATAAAATACTCAAGTACCGACAGCCCATCGACAAAATTGGACAAAATCGGATTTTCGATAATTGCTTCTCCGGTATCACCGGATTTTCTAGGTTTGGCCATAAGACCTCTGAGTCCGCAAAGCTGTTTGATTTGTTGCTTAGAACCACGAGCTCCGGAATCCAACATCATATATACCGAATTAAAACCCTGTTTGTGCTGGGCGAGTTCTTTCATTAGATTTTCGGTAATCGTATTATCAGCATAAGTCCACTTATCGATAATCTGATTGTAGCGTTCATTATTAGTAATCAGACCCATGTTATATTTTTCCCAAACCTCATCGACTTCTTGCTGTGCATTTTTCAAGACATTGAGCTTGACTGGTGGGGTGATCAAATCTCACAAGTTAAATGACAGACGAGCTCTAAAAGCCCAATAAAAGCCTTGTTCCTTGATATTATCGAGAAATGTAGCTGTTTGAGAAAAATCTGTTCTCCGGAGTATATCACTGATAACCTGTTTAAGATTCTTTTTGGTCAGTACTTCATTGATA
>JAJRUR010000195.1 GCA_024277695.1 Bacteroidota bacterium
GGATAAGGATTTTGCACCAATATTGGCATTGGATGAAGTATTTATCCTAGATGTACCACTAGGCACTCTGTACTTCATAAGGGTTCTTGCAGCTGTTTGTAGGAAGCTTGCACCTACTCCCTGCCAAAAAACTAAATATGGATTGCTTGCCAATGGTCAAAGCAAATTAGACCGGCATGCCGAGCGAGAGCTCCTCAGTGTATCCAAGGACTATTGGAAGCGCACAGCGATCCCGTCTAGCTACCTAGACATAGCTCTCCGGCATGAGTTAGTATTTCTCATCACTGACCGGTTGCTTTGTAAAAATATAGCTTATGCCCTGCCGTAGAATCTGTTCAATGCCTTGATGGTACGGCTCACCAGACTATAATCAATAGAGTAGTGAACAAATTGACCGCTTTTGACGGAGAGCAATACACCGGCATTTCTCATAATCCTGAGATGCTGTGAGCATATCGACTGCTCCATTTTTAGCTTCTTGTAGATTTGATTGACATGAGTGATCTCATGATCATCAATGCATTTGAGGATTTTTAACCTCAATGGATGCGCTAGGGCACGTAGAATATCTTGAGAATTCTCTAGCTTCTCAAGATTAAAGGTGACTTTAGTCTTTTTCATAATAAATAGCTTTCTTTTGTTCTTTTGGCTCCTCATCCGTTGATTCGGTGCCGATGTAGTTGTAGTTTTCTTGAATTGAGAACGATGCGAATCGTCAAATTCGGTGTAAATATATAAAAGCTATTTTATATTATAGTAATAGTTTATAAAAAATTTATAAAATATTATTTTTCAGTGGCTTTTGGGCTTTACTTAAAGCTAATTATTGGCCGGATAGCTCTTCGACAAGTGAAGAGATTTGAGATAGACGATCACGGTCAATACTGTAAAAGATAAATTTGCCTTCTCGGCGCGTAACGACCACACCGGCACGACGTAATATGGCGAGGTGCTGCGATGCTACGGACTGTTCTAAGCGGAGCTTGATGTAAATGTCTGTAACCGTCATATTGTCCTTTTCTTCTAATAGGTCGATTATACGCTGTCTAAGTTTATGATTTACAGCACGTAAGACTAAGACAGCCTTTCTGAGATCGCCATAATCCAATTGGATATTTTGACCTCCTTGTTTAAGTGTAACTGTTTCGTTTTTCTTCTTCATAATTTTATAGTCATTTAACGTTTATGGAATCACAACTGTCTCTATACCAAAACTGTACCAACTTTCTAAACAAAAGCTTTTTCAGCAAAAAAAATACCACAAACGCTACAAAAAAGGCTTAAATAGCCTATTTTGTATATGTATAACGTACAGATACTAAAGAAGTTCCTTGCGGCGTGTTGTTATATATGGAGCTTGAAAATATATTGGCAACAACTTATCGGAACAAGTCGTTTCAGATGCTCCAATTCTTTGAACTGCCGGTAATATCAACAGAGTAGCCCTGGGTGGGATGACTTTTATCGAAAGATCCGCAATGGCTTTAGTGCTGATCAAGTTGGGGATTTGTGCCTCCATCAATGCATCTAAACCGATTCTTTTTTCATCGATGAGCCTACGTTGATCATTGTAGTGATATAGCATATAGTCCTCTTTGCGCATATGTAGAGCGATGTGGTAGTTTTTTTGGCCATTAGACAATGCGGGATCATAGAGCAATGCTTCGTGGAGGGGAATCGCAGCTATGGGGATGTCCAGACCGTAGAGCATCCCCTTGACTACGGCTATTGCGACCCGCAAGCCGGTATAAGATCCAGGACCGATATTGATGCTGAGCCCATGGAGCCCACTGACTTTGAGCTCATATCGAGCGAGAATATTGTAGATCATCAGGCTGAGTTCTTCGCTATGTGATCGCTGACCGGCTGATGTGTCCTCTCTCAATAGTTTGTCACCATCTGTAAGTGCCACAAAGCATGACATACCACAGGTATCTATATGCAAAATGGGTTGGTTTATCTTCATTTTGTTTCTACTTTTCCAATGATTACTGAGGGTCGATCAGGGCAGGTATCTGACCAACTGTAGGCTGTCATCAGGTGATTTGCTGCGGGCTTTAAGAGAGATGCTTCGCTACAGAATACGTCCGCTAGAGGCTCTCCGGCAGTAAGATAGTCCCCGATTTTGGCATGGAGGTAGATACCGGCTGTTAAGTCAATGGGACTGTCCTTGGTCTTTCGACCTGCACCGAGCATCATGGCTGCTTCGCCTACTGTACGTGCATGTAGGCCGGTGACATATCCGGACTGTGGGCTGATCAGTTGCATGGTATGGGGGGGCTCATCAAACAAGCTATAGTCATCTATCCGGAGAGCGTCGCCTCCTTGGGCTTTGACCATGGCTTTGAGTTTGCGGATCGCCGCACCGGAAGCGATTGTTTCTGCCAGTAGCTCTTTAGCTGTATAGATGTCTCGACTGATCTGGGCCAAGACCAGCATATGAGCTCCCAGTTCCATGCAGAGCTCGCGAAGGTCATCTGGTCCACGTCCTCGAAGTACTTCGATGGCCTCACGTACTTCGATGATATTGCCTACGGCTCTGCCGAGGGGCTGATCCATATTGCTGAGTATAGCGATGGTTTTTCTCCCCATTTGATGTCCGATACCTACCATCTGTTCAGCAAGTTGACGCGCAGCTTCCGGATCGGACATAAAGGCTCCGTGCCCTACTTTGACATCCAGCACGATAGCGTCAGCTCCGCAAGCTATTTTTTTGCTCATAATGCTACAAGCGATCATGGCAGTATTTTGTACGGTCGCTGTTACATCACGTAAGGCGTAGAGTTTTTTGTCCGCCGGTACGATATCAGCTGTTTGCCCCTGTATGGCCAATCCTATCTCTTTGAGCTGTTGGATAAACTGATCCGGACCGGGCTCAAGCCGAATCCCTTCAAAGGCCTTTAACTTGTCCATAGTGCCTCCGGTATGTGCCAGTCCTTTTCCGGTCAGTTTAGCTACGATGGCTCCGGCGGCAGCGACAAGGGGCAACAAAACGATAGTAGTCTTGTCTCCTACGCCTCCTGTACTGTGTTTGTCCACTTTGATACCGGGTAGTACAGACAGATCAAGGGTCTGTCCCGAATCAATCACCGCTTGTGTAATATCCAGGGTCTCCCTTTGGTTGAGATCCTTAAAATATATAGCCATCATAAGTGCGGCTGCTTGATAGTCCGGAATTTGACCGTAGGTATATCCTTTTATAAAAAATCGGATTTCTTCTCGGCTCAGGTCTAAGCCGTCGCGCTTTTTTCTGATGATGTCAACCATACGCATCGTCGTGTGGGTTTTTTGTGATTTTATAGGATACTGATGATACCCGACAAAAGTCGGACAAACTGGGGTCTGGTTCGTTTTGCTACCTCCATCACAGCTTCATGGGTGAGCGCTTGATGCATCTGATCGGGGATAGCCATATCCGTGATGCAGGCAATACCCATACAGCGCATACCTCCGTGCACTCCTACAATGATCTCAGGCACCATCGACATCCCTATGGTGTCTCCTCCGATTTTTTGGACCATCCGTAGCTCCGCATGGGAGTAGAAGTAAGGTCCTGTCACGGCTACATGTACTCCTTCAAAAGTCTCTATTCCATTGGCAGAAGCCCATTGCCGGCTTTCTTGGCGCCAAGCCTGATCATAAGCCTCCGACATGTCCGGAAATCTAGGGCCTAGTTCTTCATAATTTTTGCCGATGAGGGGATTGGTCCCCATGAGATTGATGTGGTCACGGACGAACATCAATGCACCGGGATATAAGCTTGCATTGAGAGCTCCACAGGCACTAGTGATGATGAGTTGAGAGACTCCTAGCTCTCGCATAATTCGGACAGGAAAGCACACTTCCTGCATCGTCCGACCCTCATAATAATGTATGCGCCCCTGAAGGGCTACGACATCTTTTTGTTTATATTTTCCGATCACAAACTGTCCGGCATGCCCCTTTACCGTAGAGCTCGGCATATGCGGAATATCTGCAAAAGCATACTTTTCTGCATCCTGGAGTTCTTCTGCAAAAGAACCAAGTCCACTACCCAAAATGATCCCTAATCGTGGTCTGTAGCTCGTCCGATTGCGGATATATGCCCCTGCGTCTTTGATTTTTTCCAAATAATTCATCTACATCGTTTTAATGAGTTCAAATATAAGCCTCCGAAGGGGTTTTTTTATACCCTCTATAGTTTCTACCACCTCTTCGTGATATAATGGTGTCTCGCTGATACCTGTACCCATGTTGGATATATAGCTCAGCCCCAGTACTTCCATACCTAGTTTATAAGCTTCCAGAGATTCCGGAAAGGTGGACATCCCGGCCATGTCTCCACCCAGAGTACGGATCATTTTTATTTCTGCTCCGGTCTCATAATTGGGTCCGGTCATAAAAAAATAAACACCCCGCTGTATAGGGGTATCCAATCGCTTGGCTATGCGAACTGTTAGCTTTTTGAGCCGAGAGCTGTACACTTGTGAGGAATCGATGAAGGCCACATCGGTACCGGTACCTGATATGATCAGTGGATTTTGAAAACTGAAGTTGACTTGATCATCGATCAACATAATATCTCCCGGAGCCAAGTCCTTGTTTACACCTCCCGAAGCACAAGTTATGATCAGTTGATCCGCCCCCAAGGCATGCATCACCCTTACGGGAAATGCGAGATCTTCCATCGTGTGCCCTTCATAATAATGCACTCTCCCTTGCATGATGACACAGGACTTCTCTCCTATTTTTCCGATGACGAGTCTGCCGGCGTGACCCGCTACTTTTGATATAGGAAATCCCGGAATGTCACGGTAAGGTATAGTTATAGGGCGCTCTACACCTTCAACCATAATACCCAAGCCCGATCCTAAGATCATTCCTAGATCTATCTTGGAGTGGGCGAGTTTCTTTTGGATATATTGGACAGCGTCTTTGAGCACGAAAAATGGACTTTGAGCATATCTAATGCAAATTTGATGCCGTAGGCATACGATCGATCGTCCATATGTAGCGCTCTATATGGCATAAGCATAAAAACACAAAGGAATTTCTGACTTTTTGTCGTTCGTATGCTACTATCTGAGTAGAATATTTCCTTGGTATGATAGTTGACATAGTACAAAAGGCTGATTGGTGAAGGGATTCTTTGCCAAAATGGCGCAAAAAAAAAATGAAAAGAATGTTTGAAGAGATGTATTTCACACCGAGTGGTAAGGATGAAGAATTTTTTCCTATCGTATCTCTCGAAGATGATGGCGATATAAAAATGGATGAAAACTATCCGGAGATATTGCCTATACTCGCTTTGAAAAATACGATATTGTTTCCGGGAGTTGTCGTTCCGATCACCATTGGTCGCAACAAAAGTCTTCAGGCGATCCGTATGGCGCATAAACAAGGTAGGGTCATCGCAGTCCTGAGTCAGCGTGATGTCAATGTTCAAGAACCACAAGCCGATGATCTATATAAGATAGGTACTGTGGCACGTATCGCCAAACTGCTCAACATGCCCGATGGTAGCACGACGGCTATCCTCAAAGGGCAGAGCCGTTTTGAACTCGTCAAAATGATTGCGGAAGAACCTTATCTCCAAGGCAAGATCGCTTTGATCGATCTCCAAAAACCCAAAGATCCTATACACTTCCAAGCACAGGTTTCTTCTATTATCGAACTGGCATCCAATATCATCGAACATTCGCCACACATCCCTTCAGAGGCCGTGGTTATGCTCAAAAATATGGACAGCGATTATTTCTTACTCAATTTTATCGCTTCTAACCTCAATCTAGAGCCGGATATCAAACAGCAAATTCTAGAAATTACCGATCCGGCCTTGCAGGCACATCGAATTCTAGAACAACTCAACTCGGAGTGGCAACTTTTAGAGATCAAAAACCAAATCGACTCCAAAGTCCGTGGTGATATCGAAAAACAACAGCGAGACTTCTTTTTGCATCAGCAACTCAAAACCATTCAAGACGAGCTGGGACAAAATCCCCAATCTCAAGACCTCGTAGAACTCGAAAAACGCGCAAAAGACAAAAATTGGCCCAAACATGTAGCTAAGGCTTTTGCCAAAGAGCTCGAAAAAATAAAAAGGATCAATCCTCAAATCGCAGAGTACTCTGTACAGATGAATTATCTGGAGATTCTTTTAGACTTGCCTTGGAGTGACTACACACAAGATCACTTTGATCTGACAAAAGTACAAAAAGTCTTGGATGCTGATCACTATGGACTGAGCAAGGTCAAAAATAGAATATTGGAGCATCTCGCAGTCCTCAAACTCAAAGGGGATATGAAGTCACCCATCATCTGCCTGGTAGGTCCACCGGGAGTGGGCAAGACCAGCTTAGGTAAGAGTATAGCGCGAGCACTAGACCGCAAATTTATCAGAATGTCGCTCGGAGGACTCCACGACGAATCAGAAATCCGCGGGCATCGTCGTACCTATATCGGTGCCATGCCGGGCAGAATCATCCAGTCGCTCAAAAAAGCCGGTACGAGCAACCCCGTATTTATACTTGACGAAATCGATAAAGTAGGCAAAGACTTTAGAGGGGACCCCTCCTCCGCACTGCTAGAAGTGCTCGACCCCGAACAGAATGCAACTTTTCACGATAACTATCTCGATCTGGATTATGATCTGTCCAAAGTGCTTTTTATCGCTACAGCTAATTCGCTCAACACCATCCAACCCGCACTTAGAGACCGCATGGAAATCATCCATATCAGCGGATATTCTACAGAAGAAAAAGTCCAAATAGCCAAAAAACACCTCGTACCCAAGCAGCGCAAAGAACACGGTCTGAAGGCATCTCAGATTAGCCTCTCAGCCAAAACTCTCAAAGAAATAGCGCTCAACTATACCCGAGAGAGTGGTGTCCGCACACTAGAACGGCGTATAGCTGCCATTATGCGTGCTCGCGCCAAAGAGGTCGCACTCGGCGAAAAATACAAAACTGCCGTAACTATAGAGCGCGCACAAGAAATTTTGGGGACAGCACGTTTTTCTAACGAACTATATTCAGTCCAAAAACTACCGGGAGTAGCTGTAGGATTGGCTTGGACATCTGTCGGTGGTGACATCTTATTTATAGAAGCTAATGCGCATCCCGGCAAAGGAAAACTTACCCTTACGGGAAATCTCGGTGCAGTCATGAAAGAGTCCGCTACTACGGCACTCAGTTTTCTCAAGTCCAATACAGACCTGCTCGGCGTAGAATCCTCATGGTTTGCCGAGCACGATATCCATATACACGTACCCGAAGGAGCCATCCCTAAAGATGGACCCTCTGCTGGTATTACCATGCTTGTAGCCCTCGCATCACGCATTACAGGCAAACCGGTCAAGTCTTATTTGGCATTGTCCGGAGAGATCACACTACGAGGAAAAGTGCTTCCCGTCGGAGGTATCAAAGAAAAAGTATTGGCCGCAAAACGCTACGGACTCAAAGAAATAATCCTCTGTAGCCAAAACGAACGACATGTCCTGGATATTGACAAACAGTTTATCCGCTCTATGAAATTTCATTATGTAGACCGTATGCAAGAAGTATTGGCCTATGCGCTCAAGTTGCCACGGCATAAGTAGCGCACTGTGAGTTTGCTTTACTGGCCTTGCAAATTTATTTGCAAGCTCCGGAGGGGTTGTCCTCCCCCTAGCCCCCTCCAAAGGGGGACACCGTCACTGCGAGGAGGTACGACGAAGCAGTCTCATCCTTCGGAGCCGGTTCTGATCGCACGAGAGGCAAAAAGAGTCCTCCCCCTAACCTCCAAAGGGGGACAAAAACCAAACGACTGCACTCCCCTCTTTTTTTAAGAGAGGGGTCGGGGGTGAGTTGTACTGTTGTCCTCCCCCTAGTCCCCTCCAAAGGGGGACACCGTCACTGCGAGACAGAAAGCCCATCGACTGCGTTTAATGGTCAATGCTCTCTACTGTCACTTCTTCAAAGTCCTGATCTACAGAGTACTCCCAGAGGCCGGAGTCTAGAAGCCTAAGTGCTTTTTGCGTCGGATTGGCTTTGAAGGGCAAGCCGTGTAAAATAATTTTGATCACATCATACGGAGGCTGATATCGACCTCTTCGATATTGTGTGATGCTGATAGATGATTTTGTGCCGCTTACGGATATGTGCCGTTCTAGAAATAGGCCTTGTTCATAATCATAGTTTTCTCCTTGATCTTCATAGATGTAACTATTTTCTTTGCCTTCTGTATAGAATACGTGGAGATATAAACAATCCGCTGCTTTTTCGGCTACATATTGCATCAGCGGATAGATAGGTATGACGGCACCGGCTTTTACGAAAAGTGGTAAGCGGTCAAGACTGCACTTGATATGGATGAGCTGTTTTCCGCTAAAGCGCTCTTCTGACCATAGGTAGTACCAGTCACCCTTGGGCAGATAAACTTCCAATTTTTTGGTCTCTTTTTTGAGTATTGGTGCTATGAGCAGGTGATCGCCTAACAAAAATTCGTTTTGGCGTAGGCTGGCATTCGGATCATCAAAATACACAAAAGATAGGGGTCGAAGCATTGGAGTGCCACGTCGTATATACTGATAGAATGTAGTATAGATGTACGGAAGTAAGCGATAGCGCAATTCGATAGCGAAGCGTACGTGTTTGGTAGCCTCTTTGCCAAAAGACCAAGGTTCTTGATCACCGTGATCTCCCGAAGAGTGTGTTCTGAAGAAGGGATGAAAAACGGCCAACTGCATATATCGAACATAGAGCTCAGGTTCAGGTGTGTCTATAAAACCGCCGATATCTGTCCCGATAAACGAAAATCCGGAGATACTCATGCGCTGGCATTGGAGATTGGCGATAGAGAGATGCTCCCACGTAGCGATATTGTCTCCTGTCCAGGCTGAACAATAGCGTTGTGTCCCTGCATAAAGAGATCGCGTAATCACAAAGGGACGTTTGGGGTGTCCAAAATGTTTGACACCGTGATAGGTAGCTCGTGCCATCTGCATGCCATAGATATTATGCGCTTTTCGGTGGCTACAGGGATGTCCGTCATAATTATGGCGCACATCGAGCGGAAATGTTTTGGTCGGCACATCGAGTATAGCGGGTTCGTTCATATCATTCCACACGCCGTGGACCCCATAATCAGCGATGAGTTCGCGATAGAGCGCTGCCCACCAAGACCTGACTTTGGGATCGGTAAAATCCGGAAAATGGCAATCCCCCGGCCAGACTTTGCCGGCATACAAGGGACCATCTGTCCTACGGCAAAATACATCATGCTGTATGCCGGACATATAGACTTCATATTCTGTATCTACTTTGATTCCGGGATCGATCATCACCACAGTTTTGAATCCCTCTGTTTCCAGATCTTGAATCATTTTTTTGGGATTAGGAAATTTTTTTTCATCCCAAGTAAAACACCTAAATCCATCCATATAGTCGATATCCAAGTATATGGCATCACAGGGTATTCTTAACGCTCTAAAACGCGCAGCAATCTCCCGCACTTGTGCTTCGGGGTAATAGCTCCATTTGCACTGGTGATATCCAAGTGCCCAAAGGGGTGGTAGTTCAGGTACTCCGGTGATTGCGGTGTAGTGCTCGACGATCTTGATAGGATTCTGATCGTAGATAAAGTAGTAATTCATCTCTCCACCATCTGCCCAAAAACTACTCACTCCTGTCCGCTCTGACCCAAAATCGAAATAGCTTTTAAAACTATTGTCAAAAAAAACACCATAACAAAGTCGATCATGTACAGCAATGTAGAAAGGAATATTTTTGTATAGCGGATCTTGGTCTTTATGAAACCCAAACTCATCGGTACCCCAAATCGTAAAACGCTTGCCTGCCAAATCAAAATCACCGCTTTTGTCGCCCAAACCATAAAATCGCTCACCCTTTGGACTCTTTTTAGTCATCTGTACGATCTGTCCTCCATGTAGATGATCCTCTTCCCAGTGAAATCCTTTCTCTTCTTCATTGATCAGTTCATCTTGAGCTGTATAAAAACTTAACTTTAGATCTGTTTTTGAAATTTTGCAATGCAAGTGTTTGGTTTTGAACCAAAGCTCTTGATCATCATCGACCATGTGCAATTCTACATCCGGCCACTTCCGATACGGATCGATGGCGTAAGAAAAATCGTCTTCAAACACGGCTGTACAAGCATAGCGAACACGCATAATATGATCGGAAAGTACACTGATACGCAAGGTCACGCCGCTGTCTGACAAGATATCCCAAGTATCTTCCTTGGTGGATAGAATCTTGTCAAAAGCCCCCGGAAAAAATTCACCGGCCTTGATATCTTCCTTAGA
>JAJRUR010000196.1 GCA_024277695.1 Bacteroidota bacterium
GGAACGACCTCCAAGCGTGTAGAGGCTTCTTGTACGAGTACCTCTTCGGTAACAGTCTCATATTGAGCAGGAACTGTTCTCAGCTGTGTAGAAGCTTCTTTGACGAGTACTTCTTCGGTAACGGTTTCGTACTGCGCCGGAACGACTTGAAGCTTAGTGTAGGCTGCTTTGACGAGTACTTCTTCAGTAACGGTTTCGAATTGAGCAGGTACGACTTCCAAGCGTGTAGAGGCTTCTTGTACGAGTACTTCTTCGGTAACGGTCTCATACTGAGCAGGAACGACCTGTAACTGTGTAGAAGCCTCTTTGACGAGTACTTCTTCGGTAACGGTCTCATACTGAGCAGGAACGACCTGTAACTGTGTAGAAGCTTCTTTGACGAGTACTTCTTCGGTAACGGTCTCGTACTGCGCCGGTACTGCTCGCAAACTAGGAGTCCCTTCGGCGGCAAGCACTTGCTCGGTAACGGTTTCGTACTGCGCCGGTACTGCTACTACTCTACTAGAAGCCTCTTTGACGAGTACTTCTTCGGTAACGGTTTCGTACTGCGCCGGTACTGCTACTACTCTAGTAGAAGCTTCTTTGACGAGCACTTCTTCAGTAACGGTCTCATACTGAGCAGGTACGATTTCAGTTCTTGTAGAGGCTGCTCGTACGAGTACCTCTTCAGTTACAGTTTCGTACTGATCAGCAATCAGACATTTTGCATAACACTTACCGGGTACGTTCGGCATACCTTCGGGCTGTGCTAAAGCTATGGTAACGGATGTTACCAGAAAAGCGAATAAAATTGTAATTTTTCTCATAGAGTCAATCGTTTTTTTTTAGTTAATATATATGAGATGCTTAATTGCCAAATTTCAAAGCACAAATTTAAACAAATATTCAAGGATAACAAATAAAATATTTTTGAATAATGTCCGTTTGTGGTGGTGAATCTATCTTACTAGTAAGTGGGTGTACTACGCCATCTTTGCTTAGAATAGAGATTTGTTGATCTTTTTCAGTGTACGCCTGATTACTTTCCTGTCCTAAGATGGTTAACTTTTTAACCATTTCGGGCGAGAAATTTCCTAAGTGTTCCAATTTTTGCCAAATCTTTTTTATCTCTTCGGCAGAGATTGGTTGGTTTTTTAAGGATATGGTAAACAACTTGCGATTGATAATACCTTGGCTTAATATGGAAAGCTGTTCGTCTTCACTTGAACAGGCTCCTTTGAGCAAATATAGAATATCTACGTCATCAATGTATGAAAATACACGAAAAAAATCACTTTTCTTGAGTTTTTGTCCAAAATTGTCCGATAATAGGGTAAATAAGTGGGGTTCAAGCTTTATTTTATCCTCTTTTAGTAGCTCTTTTACTCGTGATATGGCCAAAATGAGCATTTGTTCTATTGCAATAACTGCTTTATGGAGATATACTTGCCAATACATTAGCCTGCGAGCTACCAAAAATTTTTCTATCGAGTAGATTCCTTTTTCTTCAACGACGAGCTGATTGTCCACTACATGGAGCATTTTGATGATTCGGTCATGTCCTATCACTCCTTCGGCCACTCCTGTAAAGAAGCTGTCGCGTTTGAGGTAATCCATCCGATCCATATCCAGTTGTCCGCTGACGAGTTGGCTCAAAAACTTCTTAGGATGTTCATGTTTAAAGATAGCTATGGCTATCTCAAGTGCTCCTCCAAATTCTTTATTGAGCAGTTCCATATATCCTAGAGTAAGTGCCTCATGGCTTTTGGCCACGATCTGTCTTTCTAGAGCATGCGAAAATGGTCCATGTCCGATATCGTGCAGCAGAATAGCTATCTTGGCACCCATAGCTTCCTGTTCTGAAATACGGATTCCTTTCATCCGTAAGGTTTCTATGGCTTGTGTCATCAAATGAAGTGCTCCGAGTGCATGATGAAACCGTGTATGCTGAGCACCAGGATACACATAAGATGTAAGCCCCAGTTGCTTGATACGCCTTAACCGTTGGAAATAGGGATGGTCGATCAAGTCCAATAAAATGCCTTTGGGTATTTGGATAAACCCATAGACAGGGTCGTTAAATATTTTATAAGTTGTCATAAAATCTTCTGTGCACAAAAATAATCGACTTATTCGTCTCGTTGATAGACTCAAGCTTTTTATTTTTTATTAACCAATACCAAACTTAGTACACTTAAATACTATTACTATATATATATGGATAGAATAAAAATTTTGTGGGCGGATGATGAGATTGATTTGTTGAAGCCGCAGTTGATGTATTTGGACAAAAAGGGATATGATGTGCATACTGTGACGAACGGGCACGATGCTATTGCTTATTTGGAACAACAGCAACAAGAGGTGGATTTAGTGTTTTTGGATGAGTCTATGCCTGGGATTACAGGTCTTGAAACTTTGGCTGAGATAAAAAAAATATACCCACACACCCCGGTTGTGATGATTACTAAAAACGAGGAAGAGTATGTGATGGAGGAGGCTATTGGGGCCCAAATAGCAGACTACCTGATCAAACCGGTCAATCCTAATCAAATATTGATGACCATTAAGCGGCTGATCGATAACAAACGATTGGTCCAACGCAAGGCACAGACGGACTATCAAAAGCAGTTCCAACAAATATTGATGGATATCGGATCTGGTCTGGACAAGCAAGGCTGGGTAGATATCTATAAAAGAATCATAGGTTGGGAGCTGAAGTTGGACGATACCTCGAGTGATCAAATGTCGGAAATTTTGGCTATGCAGAAGGCTGAAGCTAATGCTGAATTTTCGAAATATATCCAAAGAAACTATACTTCATGGATCGGTTCTGATCAAGGTCCGCTTATGTCTCATCAGCTGATGCGCAAAAAGGTGTTTCCAAAATTGATGGATGAACACCCTACCTTTTTTATTTTACTGGATAATTTGCGCTTTGACCAATGGCTAACTATCTACCCGATTATTAATCAACTCTATCGTGTCGTAGAAGAAGATCATTTTTATAGTATTCTACCTACTACCACGCAATACAGTCGCAATGCCATTTTTGCCGGAATGATGCCCGGCGAGATCGCCAGAAAGTTTCCCGATCGCTGGAGTCACGATCATGAAGAAGGTGGAAAAAACCAATATGAGGCAGAACTCTTAGGCGATCAGCTAAAAAATACAGTCCGTAAGGACATCCGATGGGAGTATCTCAAAATCACAAAAGTCCAACAGGCTAAGCAGATGAATGACCGGATTTTGGATTATACACATAACAAATTGACTGTGATCGTCTATAACTTTATCGATATGCTATCTCATGCACGTACCGAAATGGAAGTACTCAAAGAATTGGCCGGTGATGAGCGCGCATATAGATCACTAACCAAATCTTGGTTTATACACTCACCATTATGGCAGGCACTACAGACTCTGGCTGATAAAGATGTCCGTGTTATCATCACAACCGACCACGGAACGATTCGAGTTAACCAAGCCTCAAAAGTGGTAGGTGACAGAGACACAACGACCAATCTTCGTTACAAACATGGACGCAATCTGAAGTTTAACCCCAAAGAAGTACTCCACATCCCTAATCCCAAAGAAGTGGGGCTGCCTTCACCGCATATAAGTTCTAGTTACATTTTTGCCAAATTGGATCACTTTTTCCTCTATCCCAATAATTATAATTATTATCACAATCTGTACAAAAATACTTTTCAGCATGGGGGTATCTCTCTTGAGGAGATGATTTGTCCCTATATCGAACTCAAAAGCAGATAAATTCTTTATTGGCTATTTTTTTAAAGGATAATTGTTATCTTGGCTCATCAAAATTATTAATTATGAGTGCATATAGTGAGCGTCCATGGCTCAAGAATTATCCGAGTGGCGTGCCTGCCAATATCAATACGGATGAGTTCCTAACTGTCAACGACTTCATTGAGGAATCCTTAAAGAAATATGCAGACCGTATAGCTTTTACGAGTTTCGGTACACATATTAAGTATAAAATACTCGACAAAAAGTCAAAGCTTTTTGCTGCTTATCTGATATCCAGAGGGCTCAAAGCCGGTGATCGCATAGCACTTATGATGCCCAATATTCTTCAGTATCCTATCGCTCTATTGGGTAGTTTGCGCGCAGGCCTCATCGTGGTGAATACCAATCCACTATACACCCCGCGCGAGATGGCACACCAATTTACAGACTCAGGGGTTAAGGCCATTGTCATAGCTGACAATTTTGCTGCCAATCTTCAAAAGATCATCGCTGAGACCGACATCGATGTAGTGATTACTACAACTATAGGAGAGATGATTGGCCTTAAAGGCAAAATGATTGATACGGTACTCAAGCTGAAAGGAAAGCGTCCGGCTTTTGAGTTGACGAATAGCGTTGGTTTTACTTCAGCGATTTCGGCAGGTAAAAAATTTAGCATACCGGAGTTTGATGATGCAGCTGAACGTGTCATCATCCATCAATATACCGGAGGGACAACGGGAGTCTCTAAAGGGGCGATGCTCACCAATAAAAATCTCATAGCTAATATGCTCCAGATCAGGGCATTGCTCAAACCGGCTATTCAGACTGAAGAGGCACAAAATGTACTTTGCCCCCTTCCGCTATATCATATTTTTGCTTTTACTGTCAACTGTCTTTCGATGATCGCCGATGGACATCGCAATATACTGGTTGTCAATCCAAGAGATATCGGTTCACTGGTCAAAGAATTTAAAAAATACCCTATCCATATCACTACAGGTGTCAATACCCTGTTCAATGCTATGCTGCACAACAAAGATTTTGTAGCCCTCGATCACTCTAATCTAAAAATTAGCCTTGGTGGGGGAGCAGCAGTACAGGTCCACGTAGCTACTAAGTGGAAAGAAGTCACAGGCTGCCAACTGACGGAAGGGTATGGACTTACCGAATCATCACCGGTAGCCAGTGTCAATCCGATCTTCAATGCCAGGCTGGGTACTATCGGATTACCGGTATCATCCACCGATATGCGTATCGTGGATCAAAATGGACAAGAGGTACCGATAGGTGAGCGCGGTGAGATACAAATACACGGACCACAAGTGATGAAAGGCTACTACAATCAACCCGAGGCTACAGCAGAGGTAATCAAAGATGGTTGGTTGTCCACAGGGGATATCGGTATCATGGAGCCGGATGGATTTTTCAAAGTGGTCGATCGAAAAAAGGATATGATTTTGGTGAGTGGCTTTAATGTGTTTCCAAATGAAGTGGAGGATATCGTAGGGAGGCACCCCAAGGTTTTGGAAGTCGCAGCGATCGGCATCCCATCCGAAAAATCGGGTGAATGTGTAAAAATCTTTGTCGTCAAAAAAGATAAATCACTTAAAGATAAAGAACTCATCCAATATTGTCGCGAAAATCTTACCGCATACAAAGTGCCCAAAGAAGTTGAGTTTTTAAAAGAATTGCCCAAAAGTAATGTTGGTAAAATATTGCGTAGAAAATTGCGCAACCAATAGCTACTGCAGTTCGAGTATAGCCCTTTCTAATACCTCATCCTTGGATGTATCCTCAGTATCAAACTTTACAGGGATATCCGGTTCAAAACCATCGTCTAGATGATTGCCTAGATGATCGATAAACTCACTTGTAGAGAGTGACCATTTCCAGCCATTGGCTAGGAAGCCATCAGCTACAGAACCGCTTCCACCTCCGGTCCGCTGTCCTATAAACCGTAATTGTTCCATTGGATTTGTAGAATAGGTAAATGTCGTAGATGCACTGAAACAATATCTATCTACCAATACAACTACCGGCTTTGTAAATAATACCTCGCTATTAGCAGGTCGTAGATACACTTCACTATCCGAAAAATCATCTACTCCGGGTCCTATTTTGAATCGCTCAAAACCTGTATACAATTCTTGTCCTCCAAAAAGATATGAAGCAAATTTTGTAGCCAAAGAAGGATCACCACCGGTATTTTGTCTGATATCGAATATAAGTCCTTTGGCTTGGACAAAACTTGCAAAAATAGCTTCGATCTGTTCTTCTTCGATCGTGACATCCCATGAGGGTATCCACAAGTATGCTATTTCCTTGTCTTGGACTAAGGGACCATAAGCCGCTAGAAGATCACCATTATCCTCGTTTGTCAATATATCCATATCGGGATTGATATCTTTTTTTAAATAATTATCTGCTAGAATATCAAAATCAAAACCCGGGGGATATCCCTCCAAAAAATTAAAACTCACCTCCTTCTCTCCATTCGACAGCGTTGAGTGGGCATCTTTTAGTGCCAAAGTAATCTGACTCAATTTATCGAACAATTCTTCTTCAGTAATATTTTGATCTATAGTCTGACCAATATCTTCAGCTAGTTGATCGATGTCCACTCCTTTGTAGTCCAGCATCGCAAATTTTTCTCTGACCAAACTTACGTACTCTTCAAATATTGCCTTGTTATTTGTCTCAGGATTTGGACGCATAATTATTTTTTCGCACGAAAGTGTTAAAAATATGATTGCTGCTAAAATTATAAAATTAATTATTTTCATTTTTTATTTTTTTATTTGAACCTTTTAGGTCTAATTAATAATTCTTTTGAAGAAATTTAGTTTTTACCTAAATTATATTGTATAGTAATGTTGTGGGCACCTGCAGTAGTTGACAGTGTACGGACATTGGCAAAATGGCGTATACTCCACGAATAACCAATAGACAGTTTGTTTTTATAACTAAGCATAAAGGAACTTTTTAAATTTAAATTATTACTCAAATATTTTAGGTCAAAATATTTGTATCCGAATGGACTTGATACGGCATCATCTTGGTAGTTAAATCTTCCGTCTTCGAGTAAGTTTTGAGGTGCAGAAAATGCAAAGCCTACTGACTCTCGCATGAAACTGAGTATGCCTATATCAGCACTTGAGATCAGTGTCCAATTGTTATTGAGTTTAGAGTTGTGATGCAAGGAAAAAAATAAATTGTGCCCACTTAAAATATAGTTTCCATTGTTTCCCAAACCTTGGGTGCTTCTAAAATATATATCTAGTGCATCGACTCTGCCACCTATTTTTAGACGTTTGCCGATAGGTTTTAAGTATTTGAAATAAATAATGGGACTAACTACAGTTGCCTGCCCACGTGTATGTGTATCCGCGCCTTCTTTACTCAACGCCAAATCAAAAGCAAGCTCTATAAAGGATTTTGAAGTCATTTTGGTATAGGAGATACTTAACAATCCTCCAAATCCTTGATACCGAGTGTCCGAATATTTTAAGTCTTGAAAAGTGCTCATCCTTGTTCCTATACCTAAACTTAAATTTCGCGTCAAATTTTTCTTTGATACTTTGGCTGGTATATCTACTTGAGCCTTTCCGGAATAGCTTATGCCGAGTGCAATAATTATTATTAATAGTTTCTTCATGTTGGATATTTTTATTCTCTTTTTATACATTGAGTGTCTGATGATTGTCTTGAACTATCATGCAATAAAAGTAATTTCTTGTTGGAGTTATTGTAGGGTTAGTCGATTTGCAATAATTATTCTTAACTTATATATTATTCAGAATACTCCGGCACCGATCTCTACTACAAAACCACTATAGCTGAAAGATTTAAATCCGACATTTTTCCATCCAAATTTTACCCCCCAATAATCTGTCCCTAGGTGTCGAAAAAATTTTAATGGAGTTTTGGTAATATTTAATCTGAGTTTTAATCCTGCCTCAGACACAAACCTAAAGTCAAAATCAACTTCTTCTTCTGCCTGATTTACATCAGTAATTTCATATCCGAACCCAATATAACTGTCTAGCCATCTGGATGCTGAAGTTGTATGTACGATTTGATGCCCAAGGAGATTATTAGTATAGCCGTCATATGAGTCACCGGAGCCAAGATACAGCTTATTATAAAACCAGCCGCCTGTCATAGGTGCCGCTACATTTTTAAAAATTAATAAGGGAAAACTAAAACTTAATGTTTGCTCATTGTCAAATCGATAGGACACTCCAAAAGAACGAAATGCCCGCTCTTCTTTTATCCATTGTTTGACACTACCATCACCTCGTACTTTTGCTAATTTGGGCCATTGACTGCGTTTATTATCATGTATCAAATGTTGAAGTTTTTTGTCAGATGCCACCAAATTTTTATCTTGAATATAAGGTCTGAGTTCATATACATTGTGATATATTTTGTCACCGAATTTTTCTATTAATTGACGCTCTTGTTTGCTCCCTTTTGGTATAGGTGGAAAGAGCAGACTCCGGATATTTCTGGATTTTGCCATCCATGCTTGATAAGCTCCTGTAAATAAATTGCCCGAACTGATGATATCTCTCACCCCCCAAGCATCGTTGACACGTATATTGACATCATATCCGGGAGTGTAGCTCCCATCTGCATTTTTGTCAGTACAACTGGCGTGTTTGCCTTCTTCGACGAGAATGGATATTGGAAAAAAGCTCATTTGGTCATCAATGATCAGGGTATTGTCAAACCAAGCCAGGCCATGAGCCCTACCGGTGACTTGCTTTACGGCCAATGCGTACCGGTGTTGATCACATTTGCTGTCAGGAATGACAGTGAGCTGAAATGAAGCCGTTTCGATGTCATGTGGATGACTACCAATTCCGCTTTCCTCCCGATAATAAAATAGATAATCAATATCTATGGCCTTGGTGTGGGCTAGTTGTATATACGCCGGTGGGATATATTCTTTGCTATGGTGCACAGATTTTTCTGTACTATAGATGGATCGAATGCTATAATACACTACTGGTCTTTGTGCAGTACGGTCAAAAGGCAGTGCTTGAGGAAGTTGTATTTTTTTATCCTCGTCATATAGTTTTGGTTCGTCCGGCGAAAACCACAACATCGGTGCCAGGTGATGGACTAGATACTCATAAGAGATCTCGTCTTGGTCAGAGACTAAGACAATTTCGTTTTGCTGTAGAATACATTGGCTGAAACCTGACCATGTATTGAATATACATAGCCATATAATGCACAGGTTCAAACTGATCTTCATTCGTAAGGTTTTTTACTAGTACGTTCGTTTTCTTCACTTAGTCAGTGCAAAGGTATTTTTTTTCGATAACACTATAATTTATCAGTAAGAGTAGCTCGGGTCCTATTCCAAATCTATAGTTATATTTATATCCGTACAGCTCTATATCGAATTTGGAATAAAACAAATATGCTCTGTCTATGGAGTATAATCTTAAAAAGCTGTATCGGCCTAAACAACCCTCGAATAGGCCTCTTACCTGGTACAATTTTGTAATTTTTAAAAAACTATAATCAAAATAATTGCTAACAATTGTTAGTATGGTATATTTGCCCTATGGTAGCTCCTCCGAAAATTAAGCACTCTAAGCGTCGCGACGAGATTCTAAGGATGGCGGCACAGCTATTTAAGGAAAAGGGTTTTGCAGCCAGTACGATGCGAGTGCTTGCTGACAGGGTTGGATTGGAGGCGGCGAGTCTTTATAACCACATCAGGTCCAAAGAAGATATTTTGGCGGCAATATGCTTTGGGATGGCGGAGCGATATGATGCAATGATGGCAGATCTGCAGAGGGAAGATATTTCGCCCATTGAGCAGATCAAACGACTTATATCCAATCATATTGATCTCGCCTTGCAGTATCCCAATGAGACTATTGTGATGGATTCGGAGTGGAGTCACATGCAAAGAGAAGATCGTCAACGCTATCGTGCGCTCATATCGCGATATGAAAGTCAGATAATCAATATGCTCAATACAGGAATGGATAACGGGTCTATTGCCTTGGCACATCCTAGGATATTGATGTATAGTATGCTCTCATCGCTCAAGTGGCTGGGTGCATGGTATCATCCGAAGCGTGAGATACCAAAAGAAGAAATAAATAAAACGATACAAGATTTAATCATAATGGGTATTAGCCAATGAGTAATAAACTATTCTACACTTTAAAAATAAAAGAAATACAGCGAGAAACGGAAAAGGCGGTTTCGATTCTTTTGGATGTTCCGGAGTCTGAGCGTAGTACTTTTGACTACTTAGCAGGTCAATATTTGACTTTTCGCAGTAAGATTCATGGCGAAGAGCTTCGGCGAGCATACTCGATATGTACAGCACCATATGAAAACCAATGGCGCATAGCGGTTAAGGAGATCGAGGGAGGCAGATTCAGTCGATTTGCAAATCGGGTGCTGAAGGTGGGTGACTCTATCGATGTGTCTTTACCTATGGGCAAGTTTAATTATATACCGGATACCGACAAGCCCAACCATTATGTCGCATATGCCGGTGGAAGTGGTATCACACCGATTATGTCGATCATGAAGTCCGTGTTGTACGAAGAGAAGGAAAGTACTTTCAGTTTGCTTTACGGTAATCGATCTTTTGATGACATTATATTTCGCGATGAGATCGAGGCATTAGAACTGAAGTATCCCGGGCGATTAAAAGTTTTTCATATTTTTAGCGAAGTAGAAGCAGAGGAGGACTATTTATCTGGATTCATTGATGCGGATAAGATCAAATATTATGAAGAAAAACTGCTGGATCTATCCTCGGCGGACAAGCATTTTATTTGTGGTCCTGAGCCTATGTTGCATGGTATCTTGGACGGACTGGAGCGGATAGGCGTAGCAGATGATCGGATAATCTACGAATTATTTGTAGCAGCAGATGCAGAGGAAAGTCCTGCTGAGGATATTCCGGAATTGATGAGTCGTGTGACATTGATCGTAGATGACGAGCCCTATATTTTTGAATTGAGTTCAAAAGGGATGAGTATTTTAGATGCCGGAATTGATGCAGGGGCTGACCTTCCGTTTGCCTGCAAAGGCGGTGTATGTGCTACTTGCAAAGCTCAAGTCGAAAAAGGGCAAGTGCGTATGGATAAAAATTATAGCTTAGAACCGGAGGAGCTGGAGGCAGGATTTGTTTTGACCTGTCAAGCTCATCCGATGAGCGATGATCTGGAGATAAATTATGATGTGATCTAATGCGCTTTATGATGAGCAAACAAAAGATTAAATTTTTGGCACTGGGAGACTCTTATACTATAGGTGAGTCTGTGCCGGAGCAATCGCGCTGGCCTGAGTTAATGAAAAAAATGATCGAATCAAAAGCTTTCGGTATAGAGACCTTAAAAATAATAGCTACAACAGGTTGGCGTACTGATGAGCTAATCCAAGCGATACAAAAGGAGTCACTACAAAAGGATTGGGACTTAGTATCCTTATGTATTGGAGTCAATAATCAGTATCAAGGACGATCGATAGCCCAATATGTCTTTGAGTTTGGGCTTTTATTGGATATGGCCATCGACTTTTGCAGCAAGAAAGAGAAGGGAGTCTTTGTATTTTCGATTCCGGATTATGCCTATACGCCATTTAGCGATAATCTGGACAAGAGCAAGATTAGCTATGAGTTGGATGCCTATAATTTGATAGCAGCCTTATATTGTAAGTCCAAAGGCGTTGCTTTTTTTGATATAACTCCGATAACACGAGAAGGCTTGGAAGATCCGGAGCTCGTAGCGACTGATGGGCTTCATCCTTCTGCCAAGATGTATGAGCGCTGGTTGCAATTATATGGAGCGGATATCTTGAAGAGTTTAGATGGATTATGAAGTATTAATATGTATTAAAAATCAAAAATAATGGAACCAATATTATTTGAGCAAGTTGAAAAAGTAGCTTATATCCGGCTGAATCGTCCCGATGCCTATCATAGTGTTACACGTGATTTGGCGCTGGGTTTTCAGAAGATGCTTGCATATTGTAAGGATACAGAAAGCATACGCGCCGTTGTGGTGACCTCCAGCGGTGGGAAGGCTTTTTGTGCCGGTCAAGATCTAAAAGAAGCTACGAAGGACGATAGTCCGAATATCGAAAAATTTGTCACGGAGCACTACAATCCGATTGTGCGTATGATCAGTACTTTGGATAAGCCTGTTCTTTGTGCGGTCAATGGGGTAGCTGCAGGAGCGGGAGCTAATTTGGCTTTGAGTTGTGATATTGTCATTGCTGCAGAGTCAGCCAGTTTTATTCAGGCATTTAGCAGTATCGGCTTGATTCCGGATAGCGGTGGTACATATTATTTGCCACGTTTGGTAGGTATGGCTCGAGCCAAAGCATTGATGATGCTCAATGATCCGATTTCTGCAAAGGAGGCAGTAGCTATGGGGATGATATATAAGGCAGTACCGGATGATGCATTTGAATCCTATGTAGCAGATCTGGCAAAGAAACTGTCCAATGGCCCCACGAAGACATACGGGCTGATAAAACGCGCATTGGATTATTCTGCCGATAATAATCTGGATGATCAACTGGATATCGAAGCACAATTGCAAGCTACTGCCGGAATGAGTGCTGACTTTAAAGAGGGTATCCAAGCATTTCTAGATAAAAGAGTTGCGGTGTTTGTCGGGCACTGATTTTGTTCGAAGGATATCTTTCCAATACTTAATGGTCCTTTATATGATTTTTGTCTAAAAATGAGTTTAAAAAACTGCAGAAAATCTTTACGAAAAAAAGTTTTAGAATGGATACACATCAGAAGACTTGTATGTGCTGACACTAAACTTCAAAAGAATCATAAGTATGGTGTGATAATTATTGTCAACTAAAGAATATGGATATGAAAAATGCAATTATAGGAGTGGTAGGAGCCGGAGCCATGGGTACGGGGATAGCCCAAGTAGCAGCTACTGCCGGTCATGATGTGATGCTCTACGATACCCATGAGGATGCGATACTCAGGTCCAGGGATAAATTATTGCGTATTCTGAACCGTCTGGTGGAGAAAGGCAGGATGACAGACACAGAAGCAAAGGCGATATTCGGAAGAATCTATTTTGTAGATACATTGAGTGCTTTTGGACCTTGCAGGATGGTTATCGAGGCTATTGTAGAGGACTTAAGTATCAAAAGAGAACTGTTTGTGGAGTTGGAGGATCAAGTGATGGATTCTTGTATATTGGCTACAAATACCTCCAGTCTATCGGTGACCGGAATAGCCAGTGCTTGTCGCTATAGTGACCGAGTGTTGGGGACGCATTTTTTTAATCCTCCTGCATTGATGAAGCTCGTAGAGATCGTACCTGCGGTTCAGACAGATCCACAGATTACGGAGTACGTGACAAGTCTGATTACTAGCTGGGGGAAGATAACCGTTGAGACGCAAGATACCCCGGGATTTATTGTTAATCGAATAGCACGACCATTTTATTCGGAAGCACTGCGTATTTTGGATGAAGGGATTGCTGATGTACCGACCATTGATTGGGCGATGACGGATTTTGGAGGATTTAGGATGGGACCCTTTAGGCTGATGGATTATATCGGTCATGATGTCAATTATCGGATCACGGAAGGGATGTACCATAGCTACTACGAGGAGCCCCGATATAAGCCTAGTTTTACCCAGAAGCAATTGGTCGATGCCGGATATTTTGGACGAAAGTCCGGAAAGGGTTTTTATGAATACGGCGATACGAGTGACCAACCGGCACCGATTATGGATAAGAAACTGGCTAAAAGGATAAAAAATCGCATCATCACCATGCTCATCAATGAAGCTGCAGATGCCTATTATTTAAAAATCGCAGACCGTGATGCAATTGATCTGGCGATGACAAAGGGTGTCAATTATCCCAAAGGACTGCTTCAGTGGGCTGATGATATCGGAATCAAAAAATGCGTCAAGCGAATGGACGATCTTTTTGACTTTTACCATGAGACGAGGTATCGTTGTAGCCCTATTTTACGGACGATGGCAGCTTCGGGGAGTCGTTTTTATTAAGTTGTTCTGCGGACACGTAATCGATTGGAAGCAAATATTTAGGTAGCTAGCCTAGCCTGGCGGAGTATATACTTAGCCAAAATATCAAACTCGACATGTACAGGACTTCCGGATCTTACCAAATGGATATTGGTGTGATGATAGGTGTATGGGATGATGGCCACCGTAAAAAAATCTTCTTCCAAGCGGGCAATGGTCAGGCTGATGCCATTAATGCAAATAGATCCTCTGGCTACGAGTAATCCGGCAACATCTTTCGGATAGTCAAAGGATAGATTCCAACTGCCATTTTTTTCTTGGACATCTCTACAATAAAGAACCTGATCTACATGTCCTTGGACAAAATGTCCATCTATACGGTCTTTAGCGCGTACGGAGCGTTCAAGGTTGATTGGGCTATCCACTTGCCAGTCTCTTAAACATGTTTTTTCGAGTGTCTCTCGTATGGCTACTACGCGATGTCTCCCTTCTTGTAACTCAACTACCGTAAGGCATACTCCGTTATGGGCTACACTTTGATCGATTTTGAGCGCATTGCTGATATCAGAACTGATCCAGATATCTAGATTAGAAGCATTGTTTTCGATTTGGTGTACTCGCCCGATACACTCTATAATCCCCGTAAACATGGCACAAAGATAGCTAATAAATTGATTATGATCATGGTCAACGGAGAGGAGCAAATCAAGCTGGTTCAGCTTGTCAACTTAACCTCTTGGATGGACCAAAGGGCGTATTGGGCAGCTTATAAGATCACTAAAATACTTCCTTGAATATACCGATCAGATTGCTCCAACGATAATTGATAAGAAAAGGTGTTTGGGATTGGTATCTTCTATAGTTTTCTCCGTACAAATCTTTCAGTTTGAGCTCTTCAAAATATCCTCCGATCACAATATAGAGTATCGTCATACCTACAAAGATTGCTACGGATGCAGATGATGAAAAAAGGATCATACCTAATAAAATAAAGATTCCACCTAGATACATTGGATGCCTCGAATATCGATATAAGCCGGATATGATCATTGGGTTTTCTTTTTCTTTTTTCAGACCCAAGAAAGCAGCGGTATCTATATCTCTAAAACTCTTGAACATGATGCTCAAGCCGATGACTGCCATAATAATGCCCCCTATCAAAGTCCACGAAGACTTTCGGAGCGAAAAGTCAACTAAACTATAGAGTGGTATCAAGCTAAGCAATGCAATGATCGAATAAAAAAGACGATAATATGCCATGGAGAATATAGACTTGACGTATTTTGTGGCCAATAAACTGTGTACGATATAGTATGCTGCTAAGTATATAATCAACGATAGGTTCATGTCAGATATTTGCGAAGTCCCGAGATGGCAGTTGCTCAAGTCAAAACTAGTAAACTTGGATTATCCGAGTTTTGTTCAACAATATAAAGCAAATAATGCCTCAGTACTGCTCGATGTTCGGACAGAAGATGAGCTCTTTGATGCCCTACGAGAAGATGTATTGCACATCGACTATTTGTCCTCTGATCTTGCAGATCTTTTAGAAGATTTGGACAGGTCCAAGCACTATTTTGTTTATTGTCGCACCGGAAGACGAAGCGTGCGGGTCTGTACGCTTTTGCGCAATGCGGGTTTTGAACATATTTATAATTTGGACGGTGGGATGATCGGGGTGACAGAGCAAATGAGAAAAAGATATTCAATATGATATCGATAGACAAGATCGAAAAAGAGCTCAAGCTACGCTTGCGATATCCTTATCGTTGGGGACGCAAGCAATCTGATGCGTGGGACCTCAAGACAAAATTTATCTATAACACCCCTACGATAGCACAATTACTTCAGATTACTACGGCTTTTGAGACGGATTTGAGCGATTATGCGATGAATCGATGGTACAATTTTTGGTCTGCGATGGCGATCGAATCTGTTTTTGCAGCACATCCCCGCGTAAAACCCAATACCAACCGGCGCGATAAGTTGGTTGATTTTACTATAGAGTCCACCGCTTTTGACCACAAGACTAGTGTATATCCAAAGGGTTTCGGACGGTCGCTCCGTTATGCATTAGACCATAAAAAGGAGCTGATCAATTGGTTGTATGAGCATCAAAGCCAACAAGGCAGAAAACATCTGTCCAACAGGATTTTTGTGTTGTTATATGACTTGAAGTATGGAGCACATTGGGAGTTGAAGGCGCATGTCTCTGAGATCAAAATATTATTAGATAGATATCTTGATAATTATGACCCCAAAAAATTATGCGTGTTGGATTTTGGATTTGGGTCTGTATATTCTGATGTGATTTGGTATATACGCAGAGAAGAACGAAGAATATAAATAGAATTAATAGAAGAATGTATGAACTATATTGGCTCAAAGCATAAGCTTTCAGGATTTATAAAACAAAGTATCTATGAAGTTGTCGGAAAGGACTTGGAAGATAAGGTGTTTTGTGATTTATTTTCCGGAACCGGTATTGTGGCTAGAAATTTTAAAAATGAAGTGCGACAGATTATTTGCAATGATATAGAGTCCTATAGTTATGTATTGATAAGAAATTATATAGGTAATTATAGAGAGCTAGCTCATAAAGAAGCCTTTATCCAACAACTAAACGATTTAAAACCCAAATCGGGTTTTATCTATAAGCACTATTGCCTCGGTGGAGGTAGTGGAAGGCAGTATTTTTCGGATATCAACGGACAACGTATAGATGCTATGCGGTCTCAAATAGATATTTGGAAAAATAATAAGCGTATTGATGAGGATATGTATTATTTTCTTTTGGCGAGTTTGATCGAAAGTTCGGATAAAGTAGCTAATACAGCTTCTGTTTATGGTGCCTTTCTCAAGCAGCTCAAAAACTCTGCCCGAAAGGACCTCATACTCCATCCGGCAGAGTATTCTATCACAAATGGGGCGCATCAAGTATATCAGACAGATAGCAACCAACTCATCAGCCGGATAGCTGGGGATATCCTCTATCTGGACCCTCCTTATAATGCCAGACAGTATGGTGCTAATTATCATTTACTCAATACGATAGCTCTATATGATCGTTTTGTACCCAAAGGCAAAACCGGATTGAGAGCATATAATCGATCCGATTATTGCTCAAAACGAACAGTCGAGGCTGCATTTGAAGAACTGATGCGTTTGGCAGATTTTAAGTATATATTCTTAAGTTACAATAACGAAGGATTGATGTCTGTCGATGTGGTAAAAAATATCATGGAACGCTATGGAAATTACAAATTAATAACCACAAAATATCAACGATTCAGAGCAGACAAAAAAGAGAATAGAAATCACAAGGCCGATCATACGGAGGAGTATCTACACGTACTTATAAAGTAAGTATTTTGATGTTTGCTCGAATGAGAATAGACAGATTTGATGATTTCATACGCAGTTAATGTAGTGCAGATGAAGGCTGATTCGTCTTCGAGTATTCACCAAGGCACTCCAAGCTATTTATATGTAATTAAAGGCGCTTATTCAGTTCTAGAAAAACATCATTCGTTATATGCAATGGACCGGCAATATGCTTTCCATTTTTGTCAAAAATATGATATGTGGGATACATTCTGATCCTTAGTTTTTCCAATCCTAGTTCTTGATCGGGAATCGAAACAAAATCTAGATTGCTTATGCGTAGCTTCTTCCACTTTTTCTTTCCCTTATCAACACTATCCATAATAATAGGAACAAATTTTACCTTCCCATTTAGTTCTTTTGCTTTTTTGTCCATAGTCGGAAATGACTTAATGCACGGAGCACAATAGCTCGCCCAAAAATCTAAAACAAAATAATCTGAGCTATCAATATATTTATGAATGGGTATAATAGTATCTTGAATATTTAGTTGAAGATTCATATCCATATTAAGATTACCATTAGATTTTAAATCTATTATTTTTTGTAACAACTTCCTTAGTTTTATGTTTTGGACATTTTGCACTTCAGGGATTAGATTTTTTACACTCGCAAATATTTGATCATCTAATACATTGATACCGAATGCTGTGTATAGCCTTTCGATTGTTGTTATCAATAATAGATTTTTAACAGATTTAAAATCAGAAAGTTCTCTATTTATTTCTGAAAAATATAATCTTAAATCTGTCAAATTTCTTCGAGCATATATTTGAGAGGGTATTACAGTAATATTAACTAATTGAACCTGTCTCAACGAATCCAAGTTTTTGAATATCACGTTTAGCTTATCATTAGTTATGAGCTCAAAGTAGATATCTGTAGATTTATCAAACGTCCATGCTCTTAAAAAGAGCTTAAAGTCTAAAAGCACTTTGGCTGTTTCTCCATATTTCTCAATGAGATTTTTGTTTTCTTTACTGAAATAACAACTTTTTTTATTTTTATATTTTTTAATCTCGGATTTCTTAATTTTGACATCTTTGTCTATTAAAACTCTGTCAAATACTTGCGAATCAAGATATTGACACACAATATCGTTATGGAATACACCTCCGATCAGTAGTATGATTAATATTAATAGTTTCTTTTTGACCATGAGATTAAAATTATAGAGCCTTCAAATATAGAGAATATCTAAAATAGAACTCTATATTAGAAGACTCTTTTATAAAATATTATTCTGTTACAAAAAATCTGTTACGAAAATCGAGCGCCATAGGTGCGACACATTCATCGTGCTACAATCAGAGGAATTTTTATAGGTTACGCTCCTCTGGAGCTACCAAGGTGCCGCTCCTCTGGAGCTACTAATGTCCAAATAATTCAAGCAATTTTTTCATTTTTCTATAAATTTAACATTTATTCATTGGTTTTTTGTGTTTCGCTTTATTACAAAGCTACCAAGGTGTCACCCCTACGGAGCTGTTAAGGTATCGCTGCTTTGGTGTTTTTATATTTAATGCTCCATAGGAGCCTCATCTTTGTAATATACAATCTGTTACGAAAATCGAGATCCACAGGTGCGACACATTCA
>JAJRUR010000197.1 GCA_024277695.1 Bacteroidota bacterium
CATGAAAAAGTAGAAACCTACAAACGAAGCACAGCAAAAGTGGGACGTAATGCACCTTGTCCTTGTGGATCCGGAAAAAAATATAAACACTGCCATGGAAAAAAATAAACCGATCTTTGTGGGGATTTTACTATGCTTTTGTCTGTCAGGATTATCTGCACAACAGATAAAAGAAGACCGTGGTGTAAAATCTGCCAGGTCATACTACGAGCAGTACTACAAAAACAAAACTACACTGAGAGGATATAGAATCCAAATCGTGACCACAACAGATCGTCGTAAAATGGAAGCGAGCTTGAACAAGCTACGCAATGTCTATCCGGGATACGTGTCCAACTGGACATACACGGAACCCTACTATAAAGTCGCCGTGGGTGCCTATATCAATAAACGTACTGCCAAAGAGGCCCTTTATCATTTTAGAAAAGATTTTCCCGGAAGTATATTGATTTTCTCTGATCTGCGCAAAGACGAACTCATAAGGTAAAGCCTATATGAAAAGCACCACAACCGGACGGGTATTACAGAGATTTGATTGGACGAGTCTTGCTCTATTTTCCGCTCTGGTCATCATCGGGTGGTTGATGATTTATGCTTCTTCTTATGGTGTCAATACAAAACCAAATATCTTAGACTTATCTACTGAAGTAGGTAAGCAGATCATTTGGATAGGCGCAGCTATAATAATATTGGTCATCACCCAAGTCATAGACGGTAGATTCTGGAGTAGTCTGGCTTATCCACTTTATGTGCTCACTATTTTGGGATTGATTGCTGTACTCGTTTTTGGCGTAACGATAAAAGGGGCTACCTCATGGTTCAATATCGGGGGATTCTCACTACAACCCTCTGAATTTGCCAAATTTGGTACTGCACTGGCACTCAGTAGTTATCTGTCTTATTACAAGACAAAAATGTCTGATTTTAAAGCACGCTGGATTAGTATCAGTATCCTGTTGGCTCCCGCCTTATTGATCATGTTACAACCGGATGCAGGCTCAGCGCTTGTCTTTGTTTCTTTCTTTATTTTACTATTCAGAGCCGGAATGCCAGCCTTTGCTTATTTGATTGCCATCTCCCTTGGGTTACTCTTTGTGTTTTCTTTTTATTTAGGCCCGATGTGGATCACTTTGTTGCTCACTTGGATAGTTATGGGAGGAGTTTTATTTCAGTTGGGCAGAAAGTGGTTTGTCACACTAACCACCATACTCCTCCTCACCCTCATCGGATACATCCTCTTTGTGAGTGGCTTCAAATACTGGGCAGTCATGGGGAGCTCTTTGACGATGTTGGGGCTAGTCATATTCCTAGTATTCAAAAAGAAGAACCCTAACTATTTGGTGTATTTGGTCTTTTTTGCTATCGGTACACTCCTTTCCATAGGCACAGAATTTGCTTTTGAAAACTTACTCAAGCCCCACCAGCAAGACCGGATCAACGTTTGGCTCAATCCAAAAAAATGCGACCCCAGAGGCGCTCTGTATAATGTACTGCAATCCAAAATAGCGATCGGGTCCGGAGGGATCAAAGGCAAGGGATATCTCGAAGGTACTATGAGCAAACTCAACTACGTCCCCGAACAGAACACAGACTTTATTTTTACTGTCATAGGCGAAGAGCAAGGCTTCGTGGGAGCTATGAGCATCATTTTGATCTTCAGCTTCTTAGTCTATAGAATAATCAGCCGCGGTGAAAAATCTGACACACTCTTTGCTAAATATTATGCATATGCATTTGCCGGAATACTCTTTACCCATTTTGTGATCAATATAGGTATGACCATGGGGCTCTTTCCTGTAATCGGGATTCCCTTGCCCTTTGTAAGTTATGGCGGATCCAGCCTGATTGCTTTCAGCTTGATGATGGGCGTCTATCTAAAGTTAAATACCTTGAGATAGTGTTAAGCTATTCTTAAAGTCCTAAACAAAATACGCAATTTAATTTATTTTTATTGTTGATGGTAAGCAAGTATAATTGCTTACTTTGAATTATTGACTTATTTATTCACCTTAAAAAATTTTACATCATGAAATTATTTAAATTTATTTTATTCAGCAGCACTTTACTGTTGAGTTTGTCCCTGGCAGCTCAGCAAGACATAGATCAGAACAGTAGCACAAAAATTCAGAAATGGACAACTTCGGGAGATGAAGCCTTGGAGTTGCTCCAAGACCTCGGTCTTGAAGGCCAAGTCGAAATACAGGATGGCGAAACCATCGAAATCATCAAAATACAAAGGGAGCATCCTAGTTTTTTTGGCATAAAAGGACTGGATGATATCGCGCCGGACTTTCCGGATTTAAAAGACCTAAAGGGACATCGTTACTTTAAGCTCTACTTGGATGACAATGGCAATGTCCAAGAATACGAGTGGGATGGAGAAGGAGATCTACCTGACGAAATACAAAAGCAACTCGAACAAATCCCCACATTTGATTTGGATAGTGAAGCATTCGGCCTATGGAGAGATAAAGCCTTTTTGGGAGTCTATCTGGAAAATACCGAAGATGCCCAGGGTGTCCTGGTTACGGATGTGATAAAAAATACTCCTGCCGAGCAAGCGGGAATCCAAGCAGGTGATCTCATCACCCAAATCGAAGACCAAACGATGCATGATGTAGATCAACTCACTCAATACATCCAATCATTGGAACCCGGACAGGATATAGATATCCGGATCCATCGAAATGGAAAATCAAAATTACTCCATGCTACGCTTCGTAGAGCAAAGGACAAAAATCCGCGTATGCTTTTTCCGCATTTTTGGGAAAATACGTCAAAAAACAAAACTAAGGTCAAACTTGGGATCCGACTGGCAGATGAGCTTTTAGAAATAAAAAATGTAGTCCCCGGATCTGCTGCAGATAAAGCCGGACTCCAAATCGGTGACCTAATAAAATCCCTGGATGGACAAAAAGTGGATAATTTTGATGAGCTCAAAAAAGTATTGCGTAACAAAAAAAGTGGTGATAAGATAATGATCAAATATGTGCGAGACGGCAAGACCAAGCACACAGAAGCCACCCTAAAAGCTGATAAGCAACATCTTGGAGCCTACCTGCCTAAGATGCGATTCCTTACTCCTCAGCAAGATGATGAGGATATATTTATCATCAAACGCTTCAATAAATCAGACAGAATCAACCAATCTCCTGATATGGAGCTTGAGCTAAATGTCTTTCCTAACCCTAGTGGCGGTACAGTCAATATTTCTTTTGTAGGGTCAGACGATCCTGGACAAATACGTATCGTTGGATTAGATGGTAGAGAATATTATTCCGAAACTGTTCGTCCTAAAAATGGCAAAATCCATAAGGAGATCATCCTCCAAGATCAGCCAAGTGGAACACTTATTCTAAAAATACAACAGGCCGAGCGCACAATCACCGGAAAAATCTTGCTTCAAGACGATTAAAGTAGAGCTGCTACAATAAAGACCTTAGCAATATTTGCTAAGGTCTTTATTATTTTAAATAAGCTTTGGAATCCTAGCCTATGACTTGGGGCTCATTCGGTCGAGCAGCCATTGTCTATGCGGACTGATACTATCTTGTAGATATTTTTCGATCATCAGACCGGCTATAGGCGCAGCTACCGTTCCACCCCATCCGCCGTGCTCGATATATACTGCAATCGCTATTTTGGGATCGTCTTTGGGAGCAAAAGCAAAAAATACGGAGTGATCTACTCCGCGATTTTCGGAAGTTCCTGTTTTACCACATACTGCTATCCCCGGTACGGAAGCCATACCGGCAGTTCCCTGCGCCACAGCTCGGTACATGCCCTCGATGACCGGCTCAAAATGCTCTATATCGATATTGGTTTGGTGTTTGGGATAGAGTATAGATTCTATGTTGCTTTCTTTAGTTTTGAAGTTTTTCAGAAGATGCGGTGTAAAATAATAACCCCTATTGGCGATAATTGCTGCAAGATTAGCCATTTGGAGGGTAGTGAGCTCAATTTCTCCCTGACCAATCCCATTGGATATCAGATAAGTAGATCTCCACCTACCTTCTTCGTGTTTGTACATCTTATTATAGAACTCCGAGTTGGGATTAAGCCCTGTGTTTTCTCCGGGCAAGTCAATGCCCAGTTTTTTACCCAAACCAAACTTGTGGAGATGCTCCCACACTTTGTCTAGGCCATAACTGGGTCTATTAAATCCATATTGATCGATGAGCTCTCGATAACTCTGATAGAAATAAGTATTGCAGGAGATCTGAATAGCGTCCACTACATTACTATAACTAGGACCTGCATGACAGCCCCAGCTATAGGTTTTGTAATGATATGCCCCCGTACATCGAATATGACGATCCTTGGTCACAACCCCTTCTTGTAATCCGATCAGAGCCAAAATCGGTTTAAATATAGATCCCGGAGGATATTTGGCGGATATAGCTCTATTAAAAAAGGGTTGCAAACTGTCTTTGCTCAACCGACTAAATGAAGCACCACGATCTTTATGGATCGATAGGAGATTGAGATCATAATCCGGTGCCGAAATCAGCGAGAGAATATCTCCACTTGAGGGCTCAATAGCTACGATCGATCCCTTACGTCCTTTGAGGAGCGTTTCGCCAAATTTTTGCAACTCCAGATCTACCGACAGCAAAAGATCCTTTCCTGCAGAAGCCTCTACATCATATTGTCCAAGCTGATACCCGGATACTGTACGTCCTAAGTTGTCCTTCAGCAAATACTGCAATCCCTTTTTGCCTTTTAATTCGTATTCATAAAATTTCTCCACACCTGTCACCCCTAAATAATCTCCTTGCTCGTAGTCTCCCGATGCATCATCTATTTGTTTCTGATTGACCTCATTGATGTAGCCCAAAATGTGTGCAGCACTCCGAGAAGAATACGCTCGCACACTATTGATATGAAGTTCAATGCCGGGAAATTCATGCAAATGTTCTTGAAACTTTGTGATTACCCCTGCCGGTAGTTTTTTTAAGATTAATATCGGAAGGTGTTTTGAATACTGATTGGAGGACCAGTTGATCTTCATAGCTCGATTATAATCCTCATTTGTGATGCCCAGTAGATTACAAAACTTGGAAGTATCCATTTGTTTATCCATTTGGCTATACGTCATGTAAACATCATACAC
>JAJRUR010000198.1 GCA_024277695.1 Bacteroidota bacterium
ATATACAATAATTTAGATTCTCGTACATTTAGCGGAAAAATAGAACGTCCTAAATGTAGATCAGGACAGTGCTTCTTCATCAAGTCCATGACGTATTTAGCCATATAAGCACTATATTTGTCATAAAGTAGTTTATGACATTACAAGCATTTCAAACATAGTTTTTTGCCCTTAGTACCTTAGCCGATGAATAGAGTTACCAGCTGGACGTGGAGACACATAATCCATTATTTTGGATTGCTACTGGCGATATATTTTATATTTTTTGTAGAGTTAGATCCTCAAAATCCATCGATAAGTAAGACATTGGGTATAGCGATCTGGATGGCTAGTTGGTGGGTAGCTGAGATAGTACCTCTGGCTATTACATCACTACTTCCGATAGTTCTGTTTCCTGCATTTGGGATTATGCATGGTAGGGATGTTTCTTCCACTTATTTTAATCATGTTATCTTTTTATTCATAGGGGGATTTTTGGTAGCCTTGGCCATTCAGAAATGGGAGTTTCATAAGCGCATAGCACTGCGTATCATACATTTATTTGGCTTGAGCCCCGGAAGGATATTATTTGGAATGATGGCGGCAACCGCTTTTTTGTCCATGTGGATCTCTAATACAGCTACTGCTATGATGATGGTGCCGATCCTATTGGCCATAGCTACACAGTTTGACTCTATAAGTACCGGCAGCAATTATGATAAGTTAGTCGTCGGGCTTTTATTGGCTATAGCCTATAGTGCATCCGTTGGTGGATTAGCGACATTGGTGGGTACTCCACCCAATCTTTCTTTCGTGCGCATCTATCAGATTTATTTTCCTGAATTAACGGAGATAAGTTTCAGTCAATGGTTTTTGTTTGCCTTACCGATTAGTATTATATTATTTTGTGCAGTTTGGTTAGTACTTTACCGGATGTACATAGTTAAATCTAACTGGAGTCCTACAGCCGAAAGCAATACTTTGGTAAACAAAATGATATCCAATTTGGGCAAAATGTCTTTTGAAGAGAAGGCAGTAGCGTTGGTTTTTGTATCGATGGCTCTCCTATGGATGACACGTGCGGATATCCACTTAGGTCAAGTGCGGATACCGGGTTGGTCCGGCTTCTTTGGGCATCCATCCTATATCAACGACGGTACAGTAGCTATCGCCATGGCGACACTACTTTTTTTAATACCATCGCGTCGGTCAGAATCGGGGTATATTATGGATTGGAAAACAGCAGAAGATATACCTTGGGCTATTATTCTGCTTTTTGGTGGTGGTTTTGCTTTGGCTTCAGGGTTTAAAGAGTCCGGTTTATCGCTTTGGGTAGGTGAGCAGCTGGGTGGTTTGTCAAGTGTACATCCGATTATTATGGTATTGGGTATCTGTGTATTGGTTACTTTTTTGACGGAGTTGACCTCCAATACAGCTACTGTTGAGACCATATTGCCTGTGCTGGCCGGACTGGCAGTCAGTTTGGATATCAATCCCTTGCTCTTGATGATACCTGCTACACTATCAAGTTCTTTGGCATTTATGTTGCCTGTCGCCACACCTCCCAATGCCATTATTTTTGGTACCAATAGGATCGATGTTGTACAGATGGTCAAAACCGGTTTTTGGCTGAATCTCATTGGGATCGTCGTGGTGACACTTATGTGTTACTATTGGGGAGGATGGATTTTTGGGTTTGGAGTCGAATGAGCATATTTTTGTAACTTTGCATCCGCTTTTTATATAATTACTCAAAAGCATAGCATGGATAGAAGAAACCTCATAGGCTTAGGGCTTATTTTTTTATTTCTCTACATATGGGCATACATCAACAAGCCTACTCCGGAGGAACTCGAAGCCTATAAACGTAAGCAAGATTCTCTGGCGCGGATGGAAGAACGTGTACAGGAGCCGGAAAATGATCTATCAAAAGATATTATCCGCTTAGATGACCCAACAAAACCCGCAAAAGCCCTAGATGATAGTTTAGCTGCCTTAGCAGCTGAGAACCGATTCGGTACATTTGCTCCCAGTGCCAAAGGAAGTTCTGATCCTATCCTACTCCAAAACGATGACCTCAAAATTGCATTCAGCCCCTTGGGAGGCAAGATCATCAGCGCTGAATTGCTACATTACAAAAAAGTCATTCGCGACTCTGCAGGTGTGGACCAAAAAGTTCCTCTTTATCTTTTAGAGGACGAGAAAAACAAGTTTGGCTTTGATATCCCCCTATCGGATGGAAGGATACTAAATAGTGAAGATCTGTATTTTGTACCGAGCATATCAGATAACACGCTTCGCTTTACAGCAAAAACTACTCGGGGTGGATCTATCGAACAAATCTATAGGCTAGCACGCGATGGATATTTGATCGACTACCAGATCAAATTTAACAATCTTGGCGGGGATGTACGTATCTCGGATAATAAACTCAAGTTGAGTTGGATCAACTATCTGGATAAACTCGAGCGCAATGCCTCTTATGCCAAGAATTATTCGACCAGTTACTACAAGATAGCAGAAGATGATCCCGATCACTGTAGTTGTACCGGAGATGATGAGCAGACGCTGCTCAATAAGCGCATCGAATGGATATCCAATACCAATCAGTTTTTTAATTCGACCCTCTTGTCCAAGACCGGATTTAGCGATGCAGTTTTGAGAACAGAAGTCTTGGATAAGAATGATGATGATCTAAAACTACTCGTCAATCGCATCGGCATCCCCATAGCTGACTTGGATCGCGGGCAAGCCGATATGCAGTGGTACATCGGGCCTAATGACTACAATACCTTGGCAGCACTTGATACAGAACTAGAGTACATCATTCCGTATGGCAGGAGTATCCTCGGCTCGATAAATCGCCGGTTAGTGCG
>JAJRUR010000199.1 GCA_024277695.1 Bacteroidota bacterium
TCCACCACCAACTTACCACTTCCCACTACCTCTCCACGCTCATCCACTAGACTATAAAAATACAACCCGGATGATAGTCGTTTCAAGGATAGTGAGATTGCTTCGTCGTGCCTCCTCGCAATGACGGAGGACAACACCTCCCTGCCCATCACATCAAACACCCTTACCCCGTTGACCACGCCCTGCGGATCATCGATATGGAGGATCTGGCCGGAGCTTATGGGATTGGGATAGAGCTTGATAGCATATCTGTCCTCTCCGACATCCTCTACTGTACTGATCAGACTATCACATGGGCTGCCCTCGAGTGCTCCGAGATTATAATTGCAGAAGTTTGGATGGGAGCTAGAATTATAACTCGGCATCAGAAAGTCATGTGCTTTTGCTTCACAGGCTTTGCCCTTACGATTGGGATACTCTATGATACTGACATGGCGCATAGTGCCTCCTGCCCATATATAGATTTTTCCATCCCGACCTAATGCAGCTGAATTAAAAGTGGTAGCATATCCCAACTCATTGACCGTGCCATCCCAGAAGAGAAGAGTATCTAGACTGGACTCCACGGGATCTGCCCAAAGGTCTATTTGATAGAGTGCATCGGTATTGGCGAGGTAAGCAAAACGTGAGTTAGGCGATATGGATACACCGGAATCTCGACTACTTACTTGTTGTACAATTTTAAAATACTCTCTAAGACTTAGATTTCCCGTACAGCGATTAAAATCAAAAATAAATACGCCAACAGGTATATTATTTATTGTTTCTTGAAAATGAACTAGTACTGTGCCATCCGGAGAAAAAGCAGCACCATCAGTTCCAGCTATAGGCAGAGGAATTCCAACACTTACGGTGTCGATAATATGAAAGCCATTGGGATCAAATAAAATAATGATGATTTTATCTGATTTATGCATTGCTTTGGTCAGCCACCAATCTCTACCATTGGCATGCTGAGTTGCTTGAATGAGACCTGTATTAAATCGACCGGTGATGATGGGATTGTTTTCACTGATGAGGGACTCTGTCCCGAGCGGACCGGAGATATCTATTTCAGTATAATAAAGATTGCCGGCAAAGATCACCGGGCGACCTCCTTCTGTGACCAATTGCGAGTCATCGTGCAGAAGCGCCATTCGATCAGCATCATCTGGCCAGGGAAGAAAAAGTGCTCCTTGGCTGTTATGTCCGACGCGTTGATCATTGAGTGGGTTTAGATTGCGAGTCAGTAGCTGGTGCGAGGCATTGGCGAGTATTACTCCATTGGTGTACAGTTGAAGTTGACCATCGGGTGTGCTGATGGAGGCATTACAAGGAAAATTATGAGTGGCTACATATCCAGTATCCCATTTTTGATTCAATTGGTCATTGTCGAAAGACATTACCGTTTTTACCCAAACTGTATCTTCAATATTTTGAAAAGGAATAGTTCCGTTTCCTAATAACCAAACATTATCCAGTTGCGAAAAACCCGCTATGGCGTATAGCCATAGCGGGATCAAAGAAATAATCATTTTCATTGTTTAATGATATTTATTTTTACAGAATTGACTTTTCCTTGATCGGGAATCGTCTTGAGTATATATACACCATCTCGTAGTTGTTCAGTCCTAAGTTCAAAATGATATTGCTCTTTGAGTCTGACTTCCTTGAGCATTTTGCCCGACATATCGTACAATTGCAAAAGACCTGAAAATCCATTCTTATCCCATTGGATATTGATTTGGTCATCCGCCGGATTAGGAAAAACAGAAAAAGAAAGATCACTCGTTTTCGCAGTCTCTGGCAAACTGATTGCAGAACTGCTACAATCAGAGATCGTGATATTCGTCAAATAATCATCGCTGAGTACTCGGTATAGACTGTGCGCCATAAATATGACCTGACCATATTCGAGCGGGCATTTTTCAGCAATGGTCTTGAGCTGAGCCAATTCTGAACTAGAGGCTACTACACCATCTAAAAAGTCCGTATATCGATTGAGCACATAGATCTCATCATCCGCAAAGTTGATTCCAGTAGTGCCTGCACTCGTGATGGCTGATTTGAGAATAAGCAGTTTGCTCGTTCGTGCGGCATCGAGTGTGGATTTGGCATTGGCCATCAGCCCTTGTTGTGTATGAATAATAGCGATTTGAGTACTCAAATTTGCCTCGTGCGTGAGCGAATCAATTACATTATTGTCATAGTCAGTAGATGACTGTTTGATCGCAGCATAGGCAGATTGGATATTTTGATAAGCTGTGGTCAAAGCATCCAATTCTGTAGCCGAAGAATTGTTCAAAGCACTGAGGGCCATATGGACATCGACCATATCTTCCATCACTGTATTTTGCATAGCCGTGTAGAAGGTCTGAACCTCAGGATATCCTGTCGTCATCGCAGGATGATATTTGATCCGTTCAAATAAGTCTCGCTCAGCCATCCATTCTATAACTGCCCTATTGCTCGGTAGATTGAGTGTATCCGATGCCAATAACTTATCCGATGCGCTCGGTACGGTTTTGAATAAATCAAAAAAGAGACATCCATGTATAGCAGCATCAAAATCAGTAGTTAGATTATCACTCTTAAACCACTCCAAATCCGAATTACAATTAGGAGAAGTACTCAGCGGATCCGGACAGATCATATCCAGTCCCGGGTGTAGTGGCCGGACCTGAGATGAGGTTTGGAAGCGGGACCTATTCACTAGTTCCTCAGTTTCATTTCTATTTTCGGCACCGAGCCAGCTAAATGTTTGTGACCATTTGTTACCGAAATTATTGAATGGGATCAAGGGTTGGTCTGAAACCTGTTGTTGACCAATGAAGGCTTCAGTGGATATTTCTAAACCCTCGTCTCTTCCTAAGAATCCATTGCCGAGGAGCAAGGTGTTATTATTACTACCTGCTGCGGAAAAGCTATAAAAACTGGCATCTAGAGTATTACTACAAAAGAAATTATTGATAGAGTTGTAGATATACACTCCCAAAGCATCATTATTCATATCCCAACTCATAATATTGGAAAAGAATCGATTCCGTTGTCCACCCAAAATCCGTAAACCTCCACCTGCAAAAGGACTATCTACTTTGGTTAATATGTTGTCTTTGACCTCCGTTCGAGTAGTATTTAGTAATGTGATGTGTGCTGGTCTGGGCGAATGAATGGTATTGTTTGCTATATTGAGTATGCCTGACTGTCCGGGATCGGAGTTTACTACATAGATGCCCGCTTGAGTTTCTATCCAAAAATCATCAGACAGATTGATCTCATTGTGCAGAACATTGCATCGAGCACTCGATAGACTCGCTAAATAGATACCAAAATCAACATCATCAAGTGTATTTTTCTGAATGGTGGAGATATTGTCAGTAGCATTCGTATATACAATGCCATAAGTGGCATTGTCGATGTCATTTTCTTCTATATTGACATTAGATCTTCTTAGCCATATCCCAGATTCTACATCAGTAATCGTGTTATTAGATATACAAGAAGAGAGTAATCGATCTCCGTCAATAGCATTTTGATCGATTTGATCAAAATCTAATTGAGTAATCATCACATCTGAGTGTCTGGCAATGATACCGAATTCTAGATTTTCAAAAGAATAGTCCGGAGCAAATATGGGCCTGGAACCCAAAACCGTAGTTTTGAGATCATGTAATTCTATACCAGCTTGCCCCAAAGTTCCAGGGCTAGGAGTTTGGCCATTGTATCCTTGTTTTAACTGACCTGTAGTTTTAAATGTATTTGATATATTCCACCATTTTATATCTACATCACGTACAGTTCCACCATTCGGAGGTACAAATAGACCGATATAGTTATTTTCAAAAGTATTAAACAAGATTTCTACTTCACTGTCGGTATTTGCCAATATAGCATACTGTGCATCACGAATCATATCGATTGAAGTGCTTAATTTAGCATTATTTTCGAGTTCAATACCTCGCCACATCTTATCACATCCATTGTAGGTATTCAATTGAGAAAAATACTTTTTATTAGACTTGATTAATATTTTAGCACCTGGGTGTAAGATGAAATAAGTGTTAGAGATAGTAGCATCTTCATCAATAACTAATGTAGAATTGGTTGTTATAGTAATACAATAGTCATTGGCTCTATATAGCCCATTTACTAAAGGAAGCTCATCAGAAACATTAGTCGTTCCAGTTAAGGTAATTGCATTTTCAGATCCCGAGCACTCTATACAATTGAACTGTGCTGTCCCTACATTTGGCCAAATAAAACACATCAAGGGTAACATCACAAATACCGTTTTGAGTACGCACAGTACCGAGTGAATAATGGGAGTCAGCCTCTCGCTGACTCTGTCTGCTTGATCGCTTGATCGCTTGATCGCTTGATCGCTTGATATAAAACAAACTGTTTCATAATTAAAAACTTTAAAAATAGTTAAAAAATAGGACATTTCCAAAAAGTAGA
>JAJRUR010000200.1 GCA_024277695.1 Bacteroidota bacterium
CCATTGATAGAGCGCCGCATATACCAGTGGCTTGTCAGCAAGAATACAAGCATCATTGACCAAGTAACGCGTAGCAAAGTTATCGCTTCCATCTGCTATGATATCATACGATGAGATGAGTTCCATAGCATTGTCCCTATCCATTCTTACTGCATGCGCATAGATCTGAACCCCCGGATTTAGTTTTTGTAATTTTCGTGCAGCCACTTCTACTTTTAATTGACCGATATCTCCGCTATCATATAGTACCTGCCTATGCAGATTATCTAGAGAAACTTTGTCAAAATCTACTACGCCGATAGTACCTATTCCGGCTGCAGCCAAATACATAAGCATAGGACAACCTAAGCCCCCGGCTCCGATGACCAAAACCTTACAGTTCTTCAGCTTGTGTTGACCCAATCTACCTATATCCGGAAGAATCATCTGCCGATCATAGCGTACACCTTCTTCTGTGCTCAACTGTTCCATGAGTAATCTAATTTCTACCCCCTTAACTCGATACCCGAGCAAGTATAGGATCTTTTAGCGGACCATATAAGGCCTCATATTCTGCCAAGGGCATAAAAGCCTTGAGCTTATATGACAAGATAAGTTTTCCATCCAATACTTTTTGATAAGATATTCTGCCTATACCCTCCACATACTGTTCTTCGCTTGTCATTTCGATCTCAATATATCCTTCCTTATACGATTCGATCAGCTCTTTGGTACTTATGCTTAAGCCATCCAGCAGCTTTGATCCGTATTGAAGCTTTGTCGCTCGAGGCGAATAACGATTTCGGATGAGTCGGGTATGTGCTCCCTCTTCTGCATAGTCATCATAAGATACTTTATAGACCAAAACCTCATCTTTGTGCTCATTCCACGAAAATATATTAGGCGCTTCTATCTCCACATCCGTAATCTGCGCCACATCCGTCGAATCATAACTGTACAAACTCAAGGCACTCAACACACTCCCCGTAGACACTATCTGCTCAATCTGATGCTGTACCAAGCGATGCCGACTATCGTAATTTTTGGCCTCCAAATAGAGCCGGTTTCCATCCTGTATAGTATTGAATAACCAGATATCATCCGGATGGTCCGGCAGTTCGCTTTTGTAAATATACACACGCGGACCTTCAGCCAACTTTTCTACGGGAAAATAGTACTTTTTGATCGGGCCATAAGTCACATCTCTACAGGATGTCATCGCCACATAGCATAAAATACCGAGCAAAACTCTTTGCTTTGTTAGCGAGGCTATCGAATGGATATGCTGACATAATGACACAAATAGACCGTTTTAGTACTTTGGTATGAATTATGATCCGTCAAATTTATTCTTTTAGTATGGAAATAACGTTATTTTTTGTCAAAACCATAAAGAATACATTCAAAAAAATAACAATCTAGGACGGAGAGATAGGGCTCAGGTGCTCAAATGCACACTTTTGGATATAGCCTTAGAGCCCTACACGCTCTTAGGCAACGACAGCTAGTGGACATACTTGGAGATTTTTCTTTTTTTTAATTTCAATATTTTTTTAAAAATAGGATATTCGGATCAAATATTTATCACTTAATTGGCACAAAGCTTACCTTTGTTTGCGTTCAATATATAAACTATGTTAAAACTATTTTCAAAATCCATCAAAAAGGTATTCGGCAACAAATACGATCGAGATGTCAAGCACTACTTGCCCATCGTCGAGCAAATCAACCAATACTACGCGTCTTATCAAGCCTTGACAGGTGATGCATTGCGCTCCAAAACCAATGAATTTCGGCGTCGCATTGCAGAGCACTTACATGGGATCAACCAAGATATCACCAATTTGGGCGAAGAAGCCCAAAAAGAGACTGATTTTGATCTAAAAGAACAACTCTTCAATCAACTCGATGAGTTGGTCAAAGAAAAGGACAAGCATCTGGAAGATATATTGAAACAAATACTACCCGAAGCCTTTGCGGTAGTAAAAGAAACAGCTAGGAGGTTTAGCCAAAATTCTGAAATCAGTGTAAGTGCTACAGATGCAGATCGCGATTTGGCTGCGACCAAAAGCTATATACGCATAGAAGGTGATCAAGCAATATGGAGCAATACATGGACGGCTGCAGGTGGCGATATCGAATGGAACATGATCCATTATGACGTACAGCTCATCGGAGGTATGGTATTGCATGACGGAAAGATTGCAGAAATGGCTACCGGAGAAGGAAAAACCCTCGTCGCTACACTTCCGGCTTATCTCAATGGACTAGCAGGAGAGGGTGTGCACGTCATCACGGTCAATGATTATCTCGCACGTCGAGATGCCGAGTGGATCGGGCCGATTATGCAGTTTTTGCAGCTCAGTATAGACTGTATCGATAAGTATCAGCCCCACTCCGAAGATCGTCGTAATGCCTATAATTGCGATATTACATACGGAACCAATAACGAATTTGGCTTTGATTACTTGCGAGATAATATGGTGCGTACCAAACAAGAACAAGTACAGCGAAAGCATCACTATACTATGATCGACGAAGTAGACTCTGTCCTCATCGACGATGCCCGTACTCCGCTCATCATCTCAGGTCCGGTACCTCAAGGCGAAGAAGAACAAGAATACATCTCCCTCAAGCCAAAAGTCGAACGCCTCATCGCCACACAACGAAAACTTGCTACTCAATATTTGGCTCAAGCCAAAAACCTCTTCAAAGAAGGCAAAATCGGCCACGAAGAAGGCCAAGCCGGAATGGCTCTCCTCAGAGCACATCACGCCCTGCCTAAATATAGACCGCTCATCAAGTTTTTGAGTGAGGAGGGGATCAAAGTCAATCTCCAAAAAACCGAAAACTTCTATATGCAGGAGCAATCCAAAAGAATGCATCTCGTCGATGATGAACTCTATTTCGTGATCGACGAAAAAAACCGATCCGTCGAGTTGACAGAAAAAGGGGCAGACTTTCTATCTCGGGGCAGTGATGACCCCAATTTCTTTATTATGCCGGACATGGCAAGCGGTCTCACGGATATCGATAATGACGAAAACTTATCCGATCGCGAAAAACAAGAAAAAAAGGCAGACCTAATCCAAGACTTTTCGATCAAGTCCAAAAGACTACATTCCGTCAATCAACTCCTCAAAGCCTATACACTCTTCGAAAAAGATGAAGAATATGTGGTCATAGACGGCCAAGTCAAGATCGTCGATGAACAGACCGGGCGTATGATGGAAGGAAGACGATATTCTGACGGACTACATCAAGCCTTGGAGGCAAAAGAAAACGTTAAAGTAGGAGATATCACGCAGACCTATGCGACAGTAACTCTACAAAACTACTTTAGGATGTATCACAAGCTCGCAGGTATGACAGGAACTGCCGAGACAGAAGCCGGAGAACTCTGGGAAATCTACAAACTAGATGTCGTGGTCATCCCGACCAATAGACCCATCATAAGAGATGACCGCGAAGACCTCGTCTATAAAACAGCCAAAGAAAAATTTAATGCGGTGATCGATGAGATCCAGATACTCAGAGAGCAGGGAAGACCCATCTTAGTGGGTACTACCTCTGTGGATGTCTCCGAAAAACTCAGCCGGATGCTCAGCCTTCGCCACATACCACATAACGTCCTCAACGCCAAACAACACCAGCGCGAAGCTGATATCGTAGCACAAGCCGGAAAAGCAGGGACCGTTACGATAGCCACTAATATGGCCGGTAGAGGTACGGACATCAAGCTGGGTCCCGGAGTAGTAGATGCCGGAGGACTGGCCATCATCGGCACAGAACGCCATGACTCCAGAAGAGTAGATCGACAGCTACGAGGTAGAGC
>JAJRUR010000201.1 GCA_024277695.1 Bacteroidota bacterium
ACTAAAAACTATGGGTGATTTCTATGGCAAAATGAACCAAGCCATGGTCACGATGAGCGAAGCTACCGAAGATGCCAAAGTCTATAAAGACAGACTGAACGAACTCAATACCAGCTTAGGATCGATGAATAGCGTTTATGGTGACGTAGTAAACACGGTAGGTCGAATGAGTGACGCGGTTAGTCAATTGGGCGATACTATTGAAGATACCAAAAATTATAAACAACAAATCGCACAATTGAATAGTAATTTGGCATCCCTCAATGGAGTATATGGCAATGTATTGTCTGCCTTTAAGAACTAATTTTATTAACTAAGAAAAAAATTATATAGGTATGTCAATTCCTAAGAATCCGCGACAGCTGATGATCAATATCATGTACTTGGTACTCACAGCAATGCTCGCACTTAATGTATCCGCAGAAGTGATGAACGCTTTTTTTGATATCAATGATAGCTTAGAAGGTTCGAGCAAAATCGCAGATGATGCTACGGTCGAAACCAAAAAAGGTCTTGAAGGTATTTTGGAAAAAAAACCAAAACTCAGAGAACCAATCAACCTCGGGATCGATCAAACAAAATCTAAAGTCGATGCTTTTGTAAGTCGCATCGAAGATCTTAAAGAAAAAATCATTGACGCCTCCGGTAATAATAACGGTCAATTAGATGATGGAGACTATCTCATCCACGATCACCACAAAATACCTAGAGGTAAGAAAAATAAAGATGTAACTACCAGACTGCTCGTAGGAATCGATGGCAAATCCGGAGAAGGACACCAACTCGAAGGTGAAATTACCGAATTGCGAAAAGAACTGGTAGAGGTCTATAGAAATGTACTCCAAGACAAGAATATCCAAGAAGAACAGGGTTTTAATCTAAAACCTGAACTCATTGATGAAAAAATGAATACCCTCGAATCCAGCCTCTTATTAGGCGTAGATCCAAATTGGAAAAGTAAAGCCAGTTCTAAGAAAAATTCTTGGGCAGCCTATAAATTTCAGCAAATGCCTGTAGCCGCTACGCTTCCGATCTTGACCAAACTTCAGACAGATGCACGTAATGCTCAAGCAACTATTGCCAATAAAATCGCCGAACTCGCAGGGGGTAAAGAAATCAAATTTGATAAATTCTTCCCTGTCATCAAGGCCAAAAGAGGTTACGTAATCAAAGGTGAAAAATTTGAAGCTGATGTATCCCTAGGAGCTTATTCTTCTGATATTAAAGGAGTCAATATTACGGTAAATGGGCAGCGTATCAACCTTGGATCTGACGGAACAGGAAAGTTTGTAGAAACTGCCAATTCTTACGGCAAACGTACACTTAACCTCAAAGCCACTGTTACCAACCCGATTACGGGCAAAGTCACTAGTGGTAGTACTACTTATGAGTATGAAGTAGGAGAACGATCTGCTACGGTGACCGCATCCAAAATGAATGTTTTCTATATCGGAGTGGATAATCCCGTAGAAGTAGCCGTGGCTGGTGCCTCGAGTAATGAAGTGCGGGTAAACTGTGCAGGAGGCGGATGTACAATGACCGGTGGCAATGGCAAGTACAATGTCCGCGTAAACCAACAGGGTACTGCCAAAATTACTGTTACAGCCAAAGGCTTCAATAAAACTTTTGACTTTAGAGTCAAGCGTATTCCGGATCCGGTCGCACAACTCGGCAATGAAAAAGGTGGTGGAATAGGTAACGGTACATTTAGAGCTCAACCCGGACTGATTGCCAAATTGTATAATTTTGACTTTGATGCCAAGTGTAGAATCCAAGGTTTTCAACTCGTCCGCGTACCAAAACGAGAAGATGCCATTCAAGTGACCAATGTCGGAGGACGATTTACCGGTGATGCCAAAAGATTGATCAGCCAAGCAAAACCCTCGGATACATATTACTTTGATAATGTACGCGCAAAGTGCCCCGGAGACAAAGCAACCCGCAAGATCAACGATATGATATTTAGAATTAAATAATTTTTGTTGCTCTCTTAGCGTTAAGAATAACAGCTTTATTTAATAAAAGCATAAAATATAGTCAGATGAAAAAATTAATCCTCTATCCACTCACTGTGATACTTAGTATCTGCTTCAGCGGTACACTTAGTGCTCAAGTAGCCGAAGAAGTCGTCACCGAATCCGGTACTACTACCACAGAAACTGAGTTTATCGACGACATCGTAGCTAAGCGCTTAACCATCGATAATCGTGTGCTCCCTTACGAACCTATCCGTGAGGCGGATGTGCCTTGGGAAAAACGCGTATGGCGAGTTATTGATGTCCGCGAAAAACTCAATAAACCTTTTGTCTATCCTCAAAAATACTTTTTTGAGATTCTGATCGAAGGAATCATGAACGGTGATTTGGCAGCATTTGATAAGGACGACTTCAAAAATATGTATCCGCCGGAGGATGTAGAATCCAAGTTGTTTTCTATGGATACTACAGAAATCGTTGATCCGGATACCTACGAAACCACGCTCAAAGTAGTGAGAAACGAAATCAATCCGGAAGATATCAAGAGATTCAGAATTAAAGAAATTTGGTTCTTTGATGAAGAATCGGCCTCACTCAAAGTAAGAATTCTGGGTATAGCTCCGATCCGTGATGTCGTGGACGAAAATACCGGAGATTTTAAATACGAAATACCGATGTTTTGGATTTATTATCCACAAGCGAGAGAGCTTTTTGCCAAAAACAGGGTATTCAATGACTTCAACGATGCCGCCCCGATGACTTGGGATGATGTGTTTGAGATCCGACAGTTTTCCAGCTATATCTATAAGGCGTCCAATGTAAATGACTTGCGCCTAAAGGATATGTTTGCCGATAGCGGTTATGATATGTTGATGGAGTCGGAGCGTATAAAAATGGAACTATTTAATTTTGAACACGACTTGTGGTCATACTAGATGACCATCCAATAAATTACAGTCTTTTAAGGCACTTAAGGTATAAAAAAAAGCTTATCGAATCATTTCGATAAGCTTTTTTTATTACATTGCTCTCACAAAAATTGATAAGCTGCACGTCTATAATTTTTTTTAAAAATTAAACCTACATTTATGCGTGACATAGTATTTGATCTAATCCGGCAAGAACTCCTCCGACAGCGAGAAGGAATCGAACTCATCGCCTCCGAAAATTTTACAAGCCTCGAAGTATTGCGAGCAATGGGCACTTGCGTAAATAATAAATATGCAGAAGGATATCCCGGAAAACGCTATTATGGTGGATGTGAAGTCGTGGACCAAATCGAAAACTTAGCCATAGATCGACTCAAAGAGCTTTTTGGAGCAGCTTATGCCAATGTGCAGCCTCATGCCGGCGCACAAGCTAATGCAGCCGTATTTCTCGCTTGTCTCCGACCCGGTGATACCGTTTTAGGCTTTGATCTATCCCATGGAGGACACTTATCTCATGGCAGTCCGGTCAATTTTAGCGGCTTGGTATATCGTGCAGTATTTTATGGTGTAGAGCGAGATACCGGTACGATAGACATGGATAAGGTAGAACATATCGCCCTCAAAGAGCAACCGAAGTTGATTGTATGTGGCGCATCTGCATACTCTAGAGATTGGGACTACAAACGGTTTAGAGCTATAGCCGATCGCGTAGGTGCTCTCCTCCTAGCGGATATAGCGCATCCGGCAGGAATCATTGCAACCGGATTGCTCAATGATCCTTTACCACATTGTCATATCGTCACTTCTACAACCCACAAAACCCTCCGAGGTCCGAGAGGAGGCATCATCATGATGGGCAAAAATTTTAAAAACCCCTGGGGACGCAAGACCAAAAAAGGAAATCTTAAATGGATGTCAGCTATCCTGAATAGTGGTGTATTCCCGGGTATGCAAGGAGGCCCTCTAGAGCATGTTATCGCTGCCAAGGCCGTGGCTTTTGGCGAAGCATTGACTCCTGAATACAAAACATATACTCAACAAGTAGTCCGAAACGCTCAAGTGCTTGCTGAGGAACTCACAAAAAGAGGATATCATATCATCTCCGGTGGTACGGACAATCACTTGATGCTGATAGATTTGAGCTCCAAAGGCTGTACGGGAAGAGAAGCAGAATTGGCCCTCGGAGAAGCCGGTATCACTGTCAATAAAAATATGGTACCCTTCGACAAACAAAGCCCGATGGTGACTTCAGGCATACGGATAGGAACAGCTGCTGTGACTACTAGAGGTTTTGATGAGCAAGCATCTATCCAAGTAGTCGAATGGATAGATACTATCCTCGAAAATAGAAATAATCACACTTTATTGCGCAATATAAAAAACCAAATCCAGGACTTTATGGAAAAATATCCACTATATCCCGAGTTATCTGCATAGACGCAGGATAGCGAACTTCCGTGAGATATAATCCTTGGCCCGGTACACTCCAGTCTCTCGGAAGGCGCTCTTGACGATCCAAAGATTGTTGGACTTGTCGGATATCTAGCTTCCCCTCAGCCACTTGTAGGCACATGCCCGTTATGAGACGTACCATACCGCGCAAAAATCGATTAGCAGTGATCTCAAATACATAGTGATCCTTCGATATCTGCTTCCAACCAACATACTCCAATGTACAGCGATAGTCCTTTACATCCGAATGCGCTTTGCAAAAAGGAAAAAACTTTTCATACCTCGTAAGTAGGTAGGCAGATTGATTCAACTTATCTATATCCGGTCGAATTCCCCTATAAAAATACGTAAGCTTAGACAGAAAAGGATTTCTCCTAAATAGGATATGATATCTGTAGGTGCGTGATACTGCATCAAAACGGGCATGCGCTTGGTCAGACACAGCTATCATCTTATGAAGGACGATGTCCTCTCCTACTAATCCATTGAGCCCGTGGACCAACTTCGAAGCAATCATTGAGTCAGCCAGATCCAGATGTGCATAATAATTGCTTGCATGTACTCCTGCATCCGTACGACCACATCCGGTGATAGGGATGGCTTCTTTGACTAGTGTCTCCAATGCCTGTTCTATCTTTTCTTGGATAGTCAAAGCATTGGCTTGTCGCTGCCATCCATGATAGCGAGTACCTTTATAACTGAGTTGGAGGAAATACCGCATCCCACAAATCTACAATACCTCGAGTATCTCAAGTGGTTTATTATAACAAAATCACTCCTAGATAAGGCGCTGGCTACTCATTTTTTCTTTAGCCATAGAATGCCAAGCCATGTCTTTGGCTCCTATAAAATGCATAATTCCCAAACACCAAAAATGGTAAGGCAAATAAACTCTTGCCAAGTCCTGTAATAGATTTCATAATCGTTTGGTCTTATTGACTTCAGGCTGATAAATACATAAATACACAAAAAAAATAGTATAATACTGTGCTATGATTAACTTATGTAGTATTGATGACTAATTTTTTAATTGCTATTTTTGTAAAAATACAAAATTGCTCCTCATGCAGTCTGACAAGTACATGATCAAATCATTTCCTCCTGAACTCAGTTTTCAGATAAAGTCATTCGAAAGAATGGACATTACGCTATTTCCCAATTCGCATACGGCCAGCCGGTTTATTGCCGAGCAAATCGGAAGTGCGATCAGAGAGAAACAGAAAAAAAAGGAACATATAGTACTCGGACTCGCCACCGGTTCTTCGCCGATCAAGATCTATTCTGAATTGATCCGCATGCACAAGCAAGAAGGACTCAGTCTAGCCAATGTGATTACATTTAATCTGGACGAATATTATCCGATGGACCCAAAGAGCTTGCACAGCTATCATCATTTTATGCAAGAACATTTGTTCGAGCATGTGGACATACCTCCGTCACAGATCCATATACCTAAAGGAGTTCTACCATTGGATGCTATAGAACAGTATTGCGCTGACTATGAAAAGATGATCATAGAGGCAGGAGGTATCGATATACAGCTTTTGGGTATAGGACGGACAGGTCATATCGGCTTCAATGAACCCGGTGCCGAACTTAGCTCTCAGACACGCCTGGTACGACTAGACAATATCACACGTCGGGATGCTGCAGATGATTTTGGAGGATTGGAGCATGTTCCTTATAAAGCAATCACAATGGGTATGAAGACCATCTTGGCGGCCAGGGAGATCTATATCGTGGCTTGGGGTGAGCACAAAGCGGAGATTGTCAAGCAAGCTATCGAATGCGAGCCCAATACTTCTGTACCGGCTACTTTTCTCCAAAATCACGACCATTGTCGTTTTATTCTGGATTTGGCAGCAGCCAATAATCTTACCCGAGTCCAAACCCCCTGGAAAGTCGGTAACTGTGCTTGGAAGGAGGACCTGATCCATAAGGCAGTCATCTGGCTATCCCGACTCTTGGAAAAGCCCATCTTGAAACTGACAGACGAAGACTATGCTGAAAATGGTCTGAGCGAATTGTTGCTCAAAGTGGATTCGGCATACCAAATCAATATCACCGTCTTTAATCGTCTCCAACATACCATCACAGGATGGCCGGGTGGCAAACCTTATACTGATGATACACATCGCCCGGAGCGTGCTCAGCCTGTACATAAGCGCGTCCTCGTCTTCAGTCCACATCCTGATGATGACGTGATCTCAATGGGAGGTACATTGCAGCGATTGGTGGACCAGGGACATGAGGTCCATGTGGCATATCAGACTTCCGGCAATATTGCAGTGCATCATCATGATGCTTTGCGCTATATAGAGTTTTTTGAAGAATTGTCTGCTTTGGACGAATTGTCAGACACCGTTTTATCTAATGAAGCCCTGCAAGAAGCCAAACGTGTATTATCAACAGATGGAGGAGCAGATGATGCCTTGGTCAGAAAAATCAAAGCTCTTATCCGACGGGGTGAAGCGAGAATGGCTGCCCGATTTTGTGGACTGTCGGATAAGCAAATCCATTTTTTGGATATGCCTTTTTATGAGACAGGAAGAGTCAGAAAAAATGATATTGGACCCGAGGATATGCAGCGCATTACAGATTTGTTATATGCGATAAAACCGCATCAGGTTTTTGCCGCCGGAGATTTGGCAGATCCGCATGGTACGCATAGGATTTGTCTCAATGCCATTATCGATGCACTCAAAAGTCTAAAACACCAAGCTTGGGTGGCAGACTGTTGGCTGTGGCTTTACAGAGGAGCTTGGCAAGAGTTTGATATCGATCAGATACAAATGGCTGTCCCGCTCAGTCCTGAAGAATTGCTCAAAAAACGAAATGCTATATTTTTGCATCAGTCCCAAAAAGATACTCCCCCTTTTCCCGGTGATGATCAAAGGGAGTTTTGGCAGCGATCTGAAGAACGCAATCGGACTACAGCAGGACTCTACAGAAAATTGGGACTGGCCGAATATGAGGCGATCGAAGCTTTTAGACGCTATGAGTTTTGATATTTATTTATCTTGGCAGGCAAAATGGCTTTTATCCCATAATAAACAAAAACAATTTGGCTTGTTAAGCCTTGCTCTTCATCAAATGGAATAGATATATGCATGTCACCGTACTAGATTGGTGGATTATTATTGCTTTTTTTGCTTTGGTACTTGGCATAGGCTTTTGGGTATCCAAAAAATCAGGACGTAGTTCTTCTGAATTTTTTCTATCCGGAAGGACGATGCCTTGGTGGTTATTGGGCTTCAGTATGGTGGCTACTACTTTTGCTGCAGATACACCCTTGCTGGTCGCTGATATCGTAAGGAAGGATGGCGTATCCGGAAACTGGGTATGGTGGGCATTTTTGATTACCGGTATGCTGACTGTCTTTGTATATGCTCGCTTGTGGCGCAGATCAGCGGTACAGACAGATATGGAGTTTTATGAACTGAGATATGGTGGCAAGCCTGCAGAGTTTTTGCGTGGGTTTAGGTCGCTATATCTCGGCTTGATTTTTAATGTGATCGTCATGTCGGTCGTCACCTTGGCAGCGATCAAAATTGGTGGCATTATGCTTGGATTGACAGCATGGCAAGTGGTCGGAAGTACGAGTATAGTGATTGTACTGTTTAGTGCCATCGGTGGTTTTAGAGGTGTAGTATATACGGATTTTATTTTATTTACTTTGGCGATGATCGGAGCTTTTGCAGCTGCGTATTATACAGTGACCTTGCCGGAAGTCGGGGGTTTGAGTGGATTGTTTGCTGATGAACTCGTGAAGACAAAAATGCACATGCTGCCGGATTTTGATAAACCGGATGTACTCATCCCTATATTGATCATCCCATTGGCTGTCCAATGGTGGAGTTCTTGGTATCCGGGCGCTGAGCCCGGTGGCGGAGGTTATATCGCTCAGCGGATGCTTGCTGCTAAGAATGAAAACCACGCAATCGGCGCTACTTTCTTTTTTAATATTATGCACTATGCCATTCGACCTTGGCCATGGATCTTAGTAGCTCTGGCATCCTTGGTGATCTATCCCGATATAGCGAGCCTACAGACAGCTTTTCCGGATACACCACTCGACAAACTCGGTCATGATATGGCCTATCCCGCTATGCTCAATTTTTTGCCCAAAGGATTGCTAGGCCTTGTCCTCGCCTCCCTAATGGCGGCATATATGAGTACTATCTCTACACACCTCAATTGGGGATCATCTTATGTGGTACATGATTTTTATAAAAGATTCGTCGAACCAGAGGCTTCTGAAAAAAAACTGGTTATGGTAGCTCGTATTTCGACCGTCTTGATGATGATAATCAGTAGCTACTTTGCACTCCAACTCCAAAATGCTAAACAGATATTTGATATCATTATTCTTTTTGGTGCCGGTACGGGTTTATTATTTATACTGCGATGGTTTTGGTGGCGCATCAATGCCTGGAGTGAAATATCCGCAATGTTTGCCTCAGGAATAATTTCTCTTCTCTTTAATTTTTCAGACTTTGGTCATCGCTTATTTGGTTTTGCAGACCAAATGGGAGTCTTTCATAAAGGTCTTTGGGCAGCTTGGGCCAAATATCCGGCAGTCGTATTACTGACTACGATGATTTGGCTGGCAGTTACTTATCTGACGCGAGCTGAAGACCAAAAAGTCCTCGAGGGTTTTTATCGTCAAATTCGGCCGGGGCCTACAGGTTGGAGACCTGTGCTCCGTCGAGCAGCGAATAGTGAAGATCTGAGGCGTGCTGAGGATTCGGTTTCTTACTTGCCACTAGGTATATTGACTACTCTATTGGCTACCATACTGGTCTATGCTATTCTGTTTGGTATTGGACATTTTATTTATGGCAATTATACCATTGGGCTTATTCTGAGTTGCACGGCGATTCTAAGTGCATTGGTTTTATGGAGATTATGGAATAGTATCAAAAAGCAGCTATTTTAAAATCCTAAAACCTTCTGCCGATTTTTTGTTTTTTATGGAGATACATGGTGCCAATAAGCGTATGAGGAGCTGAGCATTTTTATTTCTTATTTTTTGATACTACCTTCGCCTTTCTTTTTTTAGCTAATCAAAAATCAATCGTAGTGCAAAGTGTTTTTAGACTCGTGGCTTTTTTAGAGGGGTTATCCTACTTGCTGCTGTTATTTGTAGCTGTACCGATCAAGTATATTGGAGGAGATCCGACGTACGTCAAAATGTTGGGCATGCCACATGGCTTACTCTTTGTGGCATACGTAGTGCTTGCTTTCCAGCTTAGATCAGACTACAAGTGGGATGCCAAGTCCTTTAGAGAAGTTTTAATCGCTTCGGTGCTTCCTTTCGGTACCTTTTTTATTGATAGGAAGTATCTCCACGCAAAGAACTAATTGCCTTCCTTTTAAATGTACTTATGCAATAATAATGGATTCGCGGGCGGGTCCGGTCGAAATCATAGATATCCGCACTTGTAGCTGCTCTTGGATATAGTTGATGTATTGGAGTGCTTTGTCCGGAAGTCCGTCGGTGCTTGTGATCTTTTCAAGACTTTGATTCCAACCCGGATGATCGAGATATTTTGGTGCGACTTCATATTGACATAAGTCATACGGCATTTGATCGGATAGTTGGCCGTTGACGAGATAGTGTTCAGAAGATTTTATCTGCCCAAATCCATTGAGAACATCTATCTTGGTCAGTGCGATTTGTGTCACTCCATTGAGCATAGTCGTATAGCGAAGTTGTACCATATCGATCCAACCACATCTTCGCGGTCGACCTGTAGTGGCTCCGAATTCATGTCCTACTCGAGCCATTTCTGCACCTGCCTCATCAAAAAGTTCTGTCGGAAACGGACCGGATCCTACTCGTGTGGTATAAGCTTTGGCTACACCGATGACCTCGCCGATGTGTTTGGGAGCTATGCCCAGTCCATTACACACTCCGGCAGTGATGGTATTAGAAGAAGTGACATAGGGATAGGTACCAAAGTCTATATCCAGCATAGAGCCCTGAGCTCCTTCGGCCAAGATGCGCTTGCCTTTGCGCAACTGCGCATTGAGAAAATATTCTGCATCGATAAAACTCAACTTTTTGATGCGTTCTAATGCGGCAAACCATTTTTGCTCCTCATCTGCCAGATCAAATTGGATTTGAGGATAGAGCTCCAGCAAGTCCAAATGTTTCCTTTTAAGACTTTTATATCGTTGCTCAAAATTGGCCTGAAGGATGTCACCCAAACGCAAGCCGTTCCGTCCGGTTTTGTCCATATAGCTCGGACCAATCCCTCGGAGAGTTGATCCTATCTTTTCTGATCCTTTGGCAGCCTCTTTGGCAGCATCCAGCATACGATGGGTTGGTAATATTAAGTGGACTTTGTTGGATAGGAGCAATCTGCTGTGATAGTCCAGTCCGATTCGATCCAATTTGTCTAGCTCCTCTACAAATACAATCGGATCAATGACTACTCCATTGCCGACTATGTTGATGATTTCTTGTCTGAAGATCCCGGATGGTATGGTATGCAGCACATACTTGGTACCTTCGATCACCAAAGTATGACCCGCATTGGGGCCTCCTTGAAAACGTGCCACTATGTCGTAGTCCTTGGCTAGAGTATCTACTATTTTTCCTTTGCCTTCATCTCCCCACTGAAGACCCAAAATGACATCTACCATATCGTTGTTTGTTGGCTTAGTTCCTAAAAAGGCAAAAGTAATCATAAATCCCTTATCGCTATTTCTTAAATCGTTACTTTACGGCATTCCGTCGAAAAATATAGATATTTTGCTTACTGCATTGTACATTTGATATCGTGATGCGACTTTATTATTGCTTTTTTCTTGTACTGCTGACGGTGTGCTCTTGTGTGATGCCGAAGAGCGGTCCTCCAAGTAATCTGCTTGA